>NZ_JBSFRK010000006.1:0-250293 GCF_053589195.1 Streptomyces sp. NPDC003379
CCCCTGACGGGGCGGTACGCGAGACCCGGTCAAGGGGCGCGGGGAACTGCGCGACCAGCCCAAGACAACCCGCAGACGAGAACCGCACCCGCCCAGCGCAGCGCTAACGCGCCGCGAGGGTAAGGCTTTCCGGCGCCGCGGCGCAGGCCCGCCTCAGCCCCGCCGCAAGGCGGTCCCGCGTGGGACCGGGACCCTCGATCCACGCCTCCACCGCCCGGTGGAACGCCGCGACCAGCACATCGATCGCGAGCCGCACCCGCAGATCGTCGCCCCTGCCCGGCAGGGCGAACCGGCGCCGCGCCACGACGAGCGCGGCCCGGCTCGTGCGGTCGCAGAAGGCCAGCCCATGCGCGTCCATGGACGGGGTGACCGCGGCGAGGCGGCGGCTGAGCAGCACCCTCCCGGCCCACCCCTCATCCGGCATCCGCGCCAGCGCGCCCAGCAGCGCGTCCCGCAGCACGTCGAACAGCGCCTGCCCCGGGGCCGGTTCGCAGACCTCCAGCTCTTCGAGGAACGCCTCCCAGAGGTCCTGGGTCGGCGCCATCGCCACGTCTTCCTTGCTGCTGAACGTACGGAAGAACGTCCGCTTGCTGACCTCCACCGCGTCGCACAGCGCGTCGAGCGTCACTCCGTCGAAGCCGCGCTCCGTGAACAGCTCCAGGGCGGTGTCGACAAGTGCCTGCCGTGTCCGCAGCTTCTTGCGCTCCCGTAGGGGCAGCTGGTCGATGTCCATGGCCGAAGTGTAGCCCTGGGAGCGAATGCCCCTTGAAGGCGTATGCCACTCAGTGGCACTATTACGGCAGCCGGGCCCTCCCAAGGCGCCGTCGGCTCTCTCCGGCGTACGACGAAAGGCTCAACTCCCATGCGCGCACTGCTGGTTGACCGGTCCGTCCCCGGCGGGCTCCGCCTCGGCGAAGCTCCCGCCCCCGAGCCCGCCCCGCATCAGGCCCTGGTCCGCGTACGGGCGACCTCCCTGAACCACGGCGAGGTGAGGTGGGGCATCGAGGGCGCGCCCGAGGGCGCGGTGCTCGGCTGGGACGCGGCGGGAGTGGTCGAGCGTGCCGCCGCCGACGGCTCGGGCCCCGCGGCGGGCACCCCCGTGGTGACCCTGGGCGGCGACGGCGGCTGGGCAGAACTCCGCGCCGTGGACACGGGCTGGATCGGCGTCGTACCCGAGGGCGCCGACCTGGGCGCCATCAGCACCGTGCCGGTCGCGGGCGCCAGCGCCCTGCTCGCCCTGCACCGGATCGGGCCGATCCTCGGCAGGCGCGTCCTGGTCACGGGTGCGACCGGCGGCGTCGGCCGGTACGCGGTGCAGCTCGCCCGGCAGGGCGGCGCCCACGTCATCGCGGTGACCGGCGACCCCGAGGGGCGGGGCGAGACGCTCCGGGCCCTCGGCGCCCATGAGGTGATCGCCGCGCCCGAGGCGGCCGGCGCCCCGGTGGACGGCGTGGTGGACGTGATCGGCGGCCGGCAACTCGTCGCGTCGTACGAGAAGTTGGGCCGGAACGGCACGCTCGTGTCCGTCGGACAGGCCGGCGGTGAGGCCGAGCACTTCCCGCTCAGGGCTCTCTATGGGGAGGCGGGCCGCCACAACCGCTCGATCGTCAACTTCCAGCTGCTCGGCTTCCCCGACCTTGCCAGGGACCTGACCTGGCTCGCGGAGCAGGTGGCGTCGGACGCGCTCGACCCCGGCACCTCCTGGCGGGGCGCCTGGGACAAGGCCCCGGAGGCGATCGACACGCTCCTCACCCGCCGTCTGCACGGCAAGGCGATCCTGGACATCGGCTGAGGCGCAGCCCCGCCACCCCGCCGCCCCGACGGAGTCTCAGCCCGCCAGGGACTCCTCTTCCGTGAGGGAGAGCGGGGCGACGGCGGGCGCGTGCCGCCGCGTCAGCGCGGTGTACGCCGCGCCGCCCACCACTCCCGACAGCAGGAAGCTGCAGTCGACCCCGCCGGTCAGGGACAGCAGCGGACCCTCGTACGAAGGGAGGGAGACCGCGATCAGGCCGACCGCCGCGCCGAGCGCCCAGGACGCGGTGGCCTGGACGTTCCAGCCCGCGCGGTACCAGTAGACGCCGCCCTTGGAGCGGCGGTTGAAGACCTGGAGGGCGTCCGCGTCGTACTCCCCGCGGCAGCGCGCGAAGCCGATCAGGGTGATGACCGCCCAGGGCGTGCCGATGGCGGTCAGGAGCAGCACGAACGACGTCATCGCGTCCTGCGCCTCCCACGCGTAGTGGCCGACGAAGACGCAGCCCGTGGCGACGACGGCGACCGTGTACGTGGCGCGTGCGCGCGAGGCGCGGGGCAGGATCGCGTCCAGGTCGAGGCCCATCGAGTACAGCATCAGGCCCGCGTTGCCGACCGAGCCCGCGGAGGCGGCGAGCAGCAGCGGCACCAGGTACCAGCTGGGGGACGCGTCGACGAGGCCCCCCGCGTAGTCGAGGGCCGCGCGCGCCGCGTACGCCGTGAACGTGCCGAAGAGCTGCGGGATCAGCAGCCCGGCGAGCAGTCCGGCCCAGGCCGCGCCGAGCACCGCGCGGGAGCTGTGCCGGGCCGGGGAGACGTAGCGGGTGTAGTCGCCGAGCAGGGTGATGAAGGCGATGGGGCCCGACAGGCCCGCCGCCACCAGGGCCATCAGCCAGGTGGGCCAGAACGATCCGAGAAGGTAGCCGCCCGCTCCCGGGAGCGCAGACGTCGTGAAGTCGGGGGCGTACGCGACGACGCCGAGGATGAGCAGCGCCGTCATGCCGAAGGCGAGGACGCGGGAGAGGCGCAGCAGGACGCGGTAGCCGAAGACCGCGCCGACCACGGTGGCGGCGGCGAGCAGGGTGTAGACGACGGCGTACGACAGTCCGCCGGCCGGCAGTCCGAGCAGGCGGTGCAGTACGCCCACCATCACGTCGCCGCCGATCCAGATGGTCAGCGCGGTGTAGCCGAGCGAGAGCAGCAGGCCGACGACCGAGCCGACCAGGCGCCCACGCACCCCGAACTGTGCGCCCGACGAGGTGGAGAGGTTCGTGCCGGTGCGCAGGGACACCAGGGCGAGCGGCGCCGTCAGCGCGGTGCCGATCACCGTGCCCGCGACCACCGCGCTCACCGACTCCCACCAGCCGAGGCCGAACGACACCGGCAGCCAGCCGAAGACGATCACCCCCAGGCAGAGGTTGGAGCCGATCAGGATCGACACCAGGTCGCGGGGCCCGCTGGTGCGTTCCCCGTCCGGGATGGTGTCGACTCCGCGCTGTTCTATCGGCATGAGGGTGCCCCTGACGCTCGCTTGGTCCCGATGGTTGCTCCCGTATTTGAGCAGCGCTCAATGTGACGCGTTGAACCCCCTTCCGTCAATGCTTCCCGCATGCGGATTTCGTAGTTAGAGTGGTGCTCTAACTCTGGAACAGGGAGGTACGGCGCGTGCGACTGACGCCCACCGAACGCGACCGGCTGCTGCTCTTCGGGGCCGCCGAGCTCGCCAGGGCCCGCAAGGCGCGCGGCCTCAGACTCAACGTCCCCGAGGCGACCGCGCTGATCGCCGACACGGTCTGCGAGGCGGCCCGCGACGGCGTCCGGCTCGCCGAGGCCGTCGAGCGCGCCCGTGCCGCCCTCGGCCCCGACGACGTCCTGCCCGGCGTCGCCGACGTGGTGACCGAGGTGCATGTGGAGGCCGTTTTCGACGACGGGTCCCGCCTCGCCGTGGTCTCCGACCCCATCGGTGGCGGCCTCGGCAGTGAGGCGCCCGGCGCGCTCCTGCCCGGCCCCGCGCACGAGGACCCCGTGTCCGTCGTGACGCTGACCGTGCGCAACACCGCGACCGTGCCGGTCTCCGTGACCTCGCACTTCCACTTCTTCGAGGCCAACCCCCGGCTCGACTTCGACCGCGCCGCCGCCTACGGCCTGCGCCTGGCCGTCCCCGCCGGGTCCTCCGTCCGCTTCGGGCCCGGCGAGAGCGGCGAGGTGGGGCTGCTGCCCATCGGCGGCGAGCGGATCGCCATCGGCTTCGCGGGACTGGTCGACGGGCCGCTGGACGCGCCGGGCGCCCGCGAAGAGGCACTGCGCCGCGCCGCCGCCTGCGGCTACCTCGGCGTACCGGAAACGACTGAGCAGGAGATCGAGCGATGAGCCGACCCGGAGGCCACGCCGCCGAACCGCGCCGCCTCACCCCGTACGAGTACGCCTCCACGCACGGCCCCCGCGCCGGCGACCACGTCCGGCTCGGTGACTCCGGGCTGACGATCCGCGTCGAGTCCGACGCCCAGAAGTACGGCGACGAATTCCTCGCCGGATTCGGCAAGACGGCCCGCGACGGGCTGCATCTGAAGGCCGCCGCCGTCCGCGACACCTGCGACGTCGTCATCAGCAACGTCGTCGTCATCGACGCCGTGCAGGGCATCCGCAAGGTGTCCATCGGCATCAGGGAAGGCCGCATCCACGCCATAGGGAGGGCCGGTAACCCCGACACCCTCGACGGCGTCGACGTCGTGGTCGGCACCGGCACGTCCATCGTGTCGGGGGAGGGGCTGATCGCCACCGCGGGTTCCGTGGACACCCACGTCCACCTGCTCTCGCCGCGCATCATGGAGGCATCCCTCGCCTCCGGCGTGACCACGATCATCGGCCAGGAGTTCGGGCCGGTGTGGGGCGTCGGCGTCAACTCGCCCTGGGCGCTGCGCCACGCGTTCAACGCCTTCGACGCCTGGCCGGTGAACATCGGCTTCCTCGGCCGGGGCTCGTCCTCGCACGACGCCCCGCTGATCGAGGCGCTCGCCGAGGGCGGCGCGTCCGGCTTCAAGGTGCACGAGGACATGGGTGCGCACACCCGCGCCCTGGACACCGCGCTGCGCGTCGCCGAGGAGCACGACGTCCAGGTCGCGCTGCACAGCGACGGGCTGAACGAGTGCCTGTCGGTCGAGGACACCCTGAAGGTCCTGGAGGGGCGGACCATCCACGCCTTCCACATCGAGGGCTGCGGCGGCGGCCACGTCCCGAACGTCCTGAAGATGGCGGGCGTACCGAACGTCATCGGCTCCTCCACCAACCCGACCCTCCCCTTCGGCCGGGACGCCGTCGCCGAGCACTACGGCATGATCGTCTCCGTCCACGACCTGAAGACCGACCTGCCGGGCGACGCGGCCATGGCCCGCGACCGCATCCGCGCCGGGACGATGGGCGCCGAGGACGTGCTGCACGATCTGGGCGCCATCGGCATCACCTCGTCCGACGCGCAGGGCATGGGCCGCGCCGGTGAGACCGTACGCCGCACCTTCGCCATGGCCGGGAAGATGAAGGCCGAGCTGGGCCCCATGGAGGGCGACGGCCCGCACGACGACAACGCGCGCGTCCTGCGCTACATCGCCAAGCTCACCATCAACCCCGCCCTCGCCCACGGCCTCGCCCACGAGGTCGGCTCCATCGAGGTCGGCAAGCTCGCCGACATCGTGCTGTGGCGCCCCGAGTACTTCGGCACCAAGCCGCAGCTGGTCCTCAAGTCCGGCTTCCCCGCCTACGGCGTCGTCGGCGACCCGAACGCCGCGACCGACACCTGCGAACCCCTCGTCCTGGGACCGCAGTTCGGGGCGTACGGCGCGACACCCGCCGACATCTCCGTGGCGTTCGTCGCGCAGGCCGCCGTCGACCAGGGCAACGACCTCATGCCGACCCGCCGCCGCCGGGTCGCGGTGCGCGGCACCCGTGGCATCGGCCCCGCCGATCTGCTCCTGAACTCCCGCACCGGAGCCGTCGACGTGGACCAGCGGTCCGGCCTCGTCACGCTCGACGGCGACCCGGTCCGCTCCGAGCCCGCCGACTCGGTCTCCCTCAACCGCCTCTACTTCCTCTGACTCCCTGACTCCCTGACTCTCTGACTTTGAAGGTGTACGTCATGTCTGCTGCCGCCGACGGCTTCCGCATGCCCGCCGAGTGGGCCCCGCACGAGCGCACCTGGATGGCGTGGCCGTGCCCCAACCCCACCTTCGACGACCCCGAGGGCCTCGACGAGTCCCGCCTCGCCTGGGCGAACGTCGCCCGCGCCGTACGCCGCTTCGAGCCCGTCACCGTGGTGTGCGGACCCGCCCAGTCCGCGTACGCCAAGGAGCTGCTCGGCCCGGACATCGAGGTGGTGGAGCGGGAGCTCGACGACGCCTGGATGCGGGACATCGGGCCGACCTTCCTCACCGACGGCACGGGGCAACTGGCCGCCGTCGACTGGACGTTCAACGGCTGGGGCGCCCAGGAGTGGGCCCGCTGGGACCACGACTCCAAGATCGGCGCGTACGTGGCCGACCTCGCCGGAGCCCGTACGTACACCTCGGACCTGGTGAACGAGGGCGGCGGCATCCACGTCGACGGGGAGGGCACCGTCCTGCTCACCGAGACCGTCCAGCTCGGCCCCGAGCGCAACCCCGGCCGGACCAAGGCGCAGGTCGAGGCGGAGATCCACGCCCACCTCGGCACCACCAAGGCCATCTGGCTGCCGCGCGGCCTCACCGCCGACTACCCCGGCCACGGCTACGGCACCCTCGGCCACGTCGACATCGTCGCCGCGTTCGCCGCGCCCGGCGTCGTCCTCGTCCACTCCCAGCGGGACCCCGCCCACCCCGACTTCCAGGTCAGCCAGGAGGTCGTCGCGACCCTCCAGGGCCAGAAGGACGCGCGCGGCCGCACCCTGCGGATCGTCGAGGTGCCCGCGCCGACCGTCCTCAAGGACGACGAGGGCTGGGTCGACTACTCGTACATCAACCACTACCTCTGCAACGGCGGCGTCGTCCTGTGCGCCTTCGGCGACCCGAACGACGAGATCGCGGCCGGCATCTTCCGCGGTCTCTTCCCGGGCCGTACGGTGACGCTCGTCGACGCCCGTACGATCTTCGCCGGGGGTGGTGGCATCCACTGCATCACCCAGCAGCAGCCGAAGGTGTGAATCAAGGAGCAGGACATGGCCTCAGCCGGGCAGGCCCGCGCGCGGAAGAACGCCCCGCCGCGTGAGGACGTCCTCGCGGCCGCCATGGAGATGATCGCCGAGCGCGGCCTGGAGAAGCTGACCATGGCCGCGCTCGGCCGCGAGGTCGGCATGAGCTCCGGCCACCTCCTCTACTACTTCCGCACCAAGGACGAGCTGCTCCTGCGCACCCTGGAGTGGAGCGAGGGCCGCCTCGGCACCGAGCGCGGCCGCCTCCTCGCCCGCACCGGCACGGCCCGCGCACGCCTGGACGCCTACGTCGAGCTGTACGTCCCCGACGGCGTGGGCGACCCCCACTGGACGCTCTGGCTGGAGGTCTGGAACCGCTCCCTCAACGCCGACGAGGAGGGCCGCGACCGGCAGGCCGCGATCGAGGGCGCCTGGCACCGCGACCTGGTGGCGCTGCTCGCCGAGGGCGTCTCGCGCGGCGAGTTCGGCGGGATCGACCCCGACCGGTTCGCGGCCCGGCTGCGGGCGCTCCTCGACGGCTTCTCCATCCACGTGGCGATCGGGCTGCGCGGCACCGGGCGGGACCAGGTCCTCACCCACGTACGGGAGTTCCTGGACGCGGCGCTCGCCTCGGGCGCCTAGGGACGCCCGGCGGCCCGTCCAGGTTGTACGCAGTCCGGCGGATTGCCTGCCGCCCGGCGCGTGCGCTTGTATCCCCGTGGGCCTTCGGCGTCGGGCCGGGGGAGTCACAGGTCCGTGGGGGGAAACCATGTCCACTGCCAGACGTGTGTCCTTGAGCGCGTCACTCGGGAAGCAGGTCCTCCACCGGGACGGCCCGTTGACGCGGCGCCCCGCGAGCGCCCTGCTGGGCGCGGTCGTCGGCGTCACGATCACCGCGGCGACCCTGCCCACCGCGCAGGCGAAGACGCATACCCCCCGCACCGAGCGGGTCAGCACCACGAGCGAGGGCGCGCAGCTGGACGGCCCCTCCCATCAGGGCGTGATCAGCGACGACGGCAGATACGCGGCGTTCCACACCAAGGGGGCCCAGTTCGGCTGCCACCAGAACGTCTACACGTGCCTCGTGCTGAAGGACCGCGTCACGGGCGAGGCACGCACGGTCCCCCAGGCGGGCGGCCACGCGTGGGCGCCGCCGGTCATCAGCGGCGACGGCCGCTACATCGGCTTCACCGCGGGCACCAAGGTCCCGCTGCCCCGGCTCCACGACCGCGTGACGGGCACCACCGGGACCGTCCTGCCCGCCGCCGACCCCGAGGCGTGGATCGGCGAGATGTGGGCGGTCACCCCCGGCGGCGGCCATGTCGCCTACGGCGCGGGCGACCGGCCGAGCCCCACCCTGCGGCTGTACGTGCGTTCCATGGCGACCGGCGCCGACGAACTGGTGTCGGGCGCGGCGGACGGCCCCAAGGACGCGGCGTCGCTGAGCGCCGACGGCTCGCTCGTCGCCTACCAGACCCGGTCCGCCGGCGACGACACCGCCGACGTCCTCGTCAGGAACCGCGCCACCGGTGAGACCGTCCATGTCGACAAGGGGCTGGGCAAGGGGGAGTTGGTCCAGCTGAGCGAGGACGGGCGGTACGTTCTCTTCGACGCCGACGGGGGTGCGTATCTGCACGATCTGCGCTCGGACACGACCCGGCGCGTCGCGGACAGGCCCGCCGCGTCCGCGAGCCGCGACGCCCGGTACGCCGTGCTCGCGGGGGAGGGCGACCTGACGCTCCTCGATCTGCGCACGGGCAGGCACCGGCCCGTCGGACCCGGCGAGGCCGTGCCCGGAGCCGTCACCGCCAGGGGCCGCGGGGTCGTCTTCACCTCGGAGGCCACCGACCTCGTGCCGGACGACACCAACGGCGACTCCGACCTCTTCCTGCGCCACACACGCTGAACCGATCCGCGTTCCCGGCCTGCGCACCGTGACCTGACCTGACAGCACCACGACAAGAAAGTACGGGGAACAGCTCATGCACAGCACCAAGCGCCGCGCCGCCCTGACGGCCGCCGCCCTCACCGTCGCCGCCGTCACCGCCACGGCCCTGCCCGCGGCCGTCGCCGCACCGAACGCCGCCGCGCCCCGCACCCAAGGCGTCAGCGTCACGCCCGAGGGCAAGGCAGGGAACGGCACGTCCGCGGGCGCCGTCATCAGCCGCGACGGCCGGTTCGCGGCCTTCGAGTCCGAGGCCGCCGACCTGGTCGCCGGCGACACCAACGGCCGGAGCGACATCTTCGTACGCGATCTGCGCACCGGAGGGACCGAGCGGATCGCGCTCGAAGGGCGCCAGGTCAGCGGCCCCTCACTGAGCGCCGACGGCCGCTACGTCGCGATGGTCACCAGCCCGGCGGGCTCCTACTCCGACCGGGACGTACGCCTCTACGACCGCAGGACGAAGAAGACCGAGCGCCTCGACGTCGAACTGCCCGACGGCCACCCGGGCGACAGCGCGGGCAGCGTCTCCCTGAGCGCGAACGCGCGCTACGCCGTCTTCAGCACGGACGGCCCCCAGTTCGACGGCACGGCGGTCTTCCTGCGCGACCGGAAGACCGGCACCACCGAGAAGGTCAGCCACCCCTACCCGGGCGGCGACGGGGAGCGCGACGCCCACTCGCCGACCGTCAGCGACGACGGCCGCCGCGTCGTCTACGCCACCTCCTTCGTCAACGGCCCGCGCGGCGACGACTGGAGCGACCTGTGGCTGCGCGACCGCAAGACCGGAAAGGTGACACAGATCGACCGCTCGTACGACGGCTCCAAGACCGAGAAGGAGTCCCTGCAGCCGTCCATCAGCGGCGACGGCCGTACGGTCGTCTTCGAGTCCCGCGACACGCACCTGGTCCCGAACGACGACGACGCCGCCTGGAACGTCTTCGTCCACGACATCGCCTCCGGCAGGAACCAGCGCGTCCACGGCACCCAGGGCGGCCCCGGCGAGGTCTACACCCGCGCCCCCGCGATCAGCGCCGACAGCCGCTACCTCACCTACATGTCGGAACTGACCGAGCCCGGCGCCGAGTACGGCAAGGAGTGGCCCGTCTATCTGCGCGACCTGAAGAAGGGCGGCACCACGCTGGTCACCCCGGATACCACGGGCGGCGCGGCCACGGCGGACGTCGCCCCGGGCGGCGTCTCGGCGGACGGCCGCCGCGTCGCCTTCCTCTCCGGCGACGGGACGCTGCTGAGCGGCGACACCAACGACGGCAACGACGCCTTCGTACGCCATCTGCGCTGACGTACACGCGGGGCGGGCGGCGTGTCCGGCACGCCGCCCGCATCGTGAGACGGGGCCGCGCGGCGGGGGCGGGCTGTGGCAGGGTGCGTACGTGCTCTCGTTCGCCATGATTATTGGCAGCAGGCGCGCCGGTCCGCAGTGACCGTCTCGTACCACCATGTACGGGCGGACACCGTCGTCCTCGACCCGCGCGCAGACCTCTCGCACCCGCGAGGGGTTTTTTCGTTTCCCGGCCCAACCGCAGCCGGACACGGAGCACGCGGGATCATTGTGGGCGGTGGAGCCGGTCCTTCCGGTAGACCGAGATCCGACACAGGAGCCAGATCAGCATGACGGAAACTCCCGACGATTCCTTCCATGTCTTCGACACGACGCTGCGCGACGGCGCGCAGCGCGAAGGCATCAGCCTCACCGTCGCGGACAAGCTGACCATCGCCCGGCATCTGGACGACTTCGGCGTGGGCTTCATCGAGGGCGGCTGGCCCGGCGCCAACCCGCGCGACACCGAGTTCTTCGCGCGGGCCCAGCAGGAGATCACCTTCCGCCACGCGCAGCTCGTCGCCTTCGGCGCCACCCGCCGCGCGGGCGCCAAGGCGGCCGACGACCCGCAGGTCAACGCCCTGCTGGAGTCCGGCGCCCCGATCATCACGCTGGTCGCCAAGGCCCACGACCGGCACGTCGAGCTGGCCCTGCGCACCACCCTGGACGAGAACCTGGAGATGGTCCGCGACACCGTCTCCCACCTCGTCGCGCAGGGCCGCCGGGTCTTCGTCGACTGCGAACACTTCTTCGACGGCTACCGCGCCAACCCCGAGTACGCCAAGGCCGTCGTGCGGGCCGCCGCCGAAGCGGGCGCCGATGTCGTCGTCCTGTGCGACACCAACGGCGGCATGCTGCCCGCCCAGGTCCAGGCCGTCGTCTCCACCGTCGCCGCCGACACCGGCGCCCGGCTCGGCATCCACGCCCAGGACGACACCGGCTGCGCGGTCGCCAACACCCTCGCCGCCGTCGACGCCGGCGCCACGCACGTGCAGTGCACCGCCAACGGCTACGGCGAGCGCGTCGGCAACGCCAACCTCTTCCCGGTCGTCGCCGCGCTGGAGCTGAAGTACGGCAAGCAGGTCCTGCCCGAGGGCTCGCTGCGCGAGATGACCCGCGTCTCGCACGCCATCGCCGAGGTCGTCAACCTCACGCCCTCCACACACCAGCCGTACGTGGGCGTCTCCGCCTTCGCGCACAAGGCGGGTCTGCACGCCTCCGCGATCAAGGTCGACCCGGACCTCTACCAGCACATCGACCCCGACCTCGTCGGCAACCGCATCCGCATGCTCGTCTCCGACATGGCGGGACGGGCCTCCATCGAGCTCAAGGGCAAGGAGCTCGGCGTCGACCTCGGCGACGACCGCGCGCTGGTCGGCCGCGTCGTGGAGCGGGTCAAGGAGCGCGAACTCCAGGGCTACACGTACGAGGCCGCCGACGCGTCCTTTGAGCTGCTGCTGCGCGAGGAGGCCGAAGGGCGGGCGCGGAGGTACTTCCGCGTCGAATCGTGGCGGGCCATCGTCGAGGACCGCCCCGACGGCACGCACGCCAACGAAGCGACCGTGAAGCTCTGGGCCAAGGGCGAGCGCATCGTCGCCACGGCGGAGGGAAACGGCCCGGTCAACGCCCTCGACCGGGCGCTGCGGGTCGGCCTGGAGCGGATCTACCCCCAGCTCGCCAAGCTGGAGCTGGTGGACTACAAGGTCCGCATCCTGGAAGGCAAGCACGGCACGTCCTCCACGACGCGGGTGCTGATCTCGACGAGCGACGGCGTCGGCGAGTGGTCGACCGTCGGCGTCGCGGAGAACGTCATCGCGGCCTCATGGGACGCGCTGGAGGACGCGTACACGTACGGGCTGCTGCGGGCCGGGGTCGAGCCGGTCGAATAACCGCTCCCCGAACCTCCCTCGACGGCCCCGCTGAGTTACGTTCTAAGTATGAGGAACAGGACGAAACGGATCAGTGTGGGGCTGTCCGGGCTGCTGCTCGCCCTGGGCGCCGCGTCCTTCACGGGGGCGCCCGGGGCGTCGGCCGCGTCCAGTACGTCCGAGGTGGCCGAGGCCTGGGAGAAGAGCCCGGTGTACGTCGACCCCGCGGCGTCGGACCAGCTGTCCGATTCCCAGGCGGACGCCCTCGCGCTGAAGATCGAGCAGGCGGACAAGCCGGTGTTCGTGGCCGTGCTGCCGCAGGACTTCCCGCGGCAGGACATATTCCAGAAGCTGCGGACCGAGACGGGCGTGACCGGGGTGTACGCGGTACGCCTTGGCGACGGCTTCGACGCCAAGGCCGACCACTCCGTGCTCAGCCGCAACGCCGTCACCAACCTCGTCTCCCTGGTGCGCGGCGAGGACACCAACACCCAGCTCAACGACTTCGTCGACGAGGCCATCACACAGATCCCCGGCAGCGCCCCGCAGTCCTGGAGCGGCGGCCCCGAGGGCGACGGCGTCTCCGTGGGCGCCCTGGCGGGCGTCGGTGTGGTCATCGTGGCCGGTGGTGCCGGTGCGTACGCCGTGATCCGGCGCAAGAAGCGGCGCCACGACGAGGCGCAGCGCGAGGCGCTGCGCAAGCTGTCCGTCGTCGTCGACGAGGACATCACCGCGTTCGGCGAGGAGCTCGACCGGCTCGACTTCCACCCGGCGGAGGCGGGGGCCGACGACGCGATGCGCGCCGACTACGAACGCGCCCTCGACGCGTACGAGAAGGCCAAGTCGTACATGGCCGCGGCGACGCGCCCCGACGACGTGCGGAGCGTGACCCAGGCACTGGAGGACGGACGCTTCTCGCTGGCCCTGCTCGCGGCGCGGCGGGAGGGACGGGAGCTGCCGGAGCGGCGCGCCCCGTGCTTCTTCGACCCGCGGCACGGCCCCTCGGTGAAGGACGCGCTGTGGGCGCCGGTCGGCGGTGCGGAGCGTGAGGTCCCGGTGTGCGCGGCGGACGCGGCGCGTCTCGCGGACGGCCAGGACCCGATGGTGCGGACCGTGGCCACGGAGTCCGGGGAGCGACGGCCCTACTGGGAGGCGGGACCCGCGTACGGGCCGTGGGCCGGCGGATACTTCGGCGGGGGCATCCTGCCGGGGATGCTCATCGGCACGATGCTCGGCGGAATGATGGCCGGTCCCGCGTACGCGGCGGACTACGGCGCCGGGTACGGGGATGTCGGCGGCGGCTATGGGGGTGGGGACTACTCGGGGGCGGACTTCGACCCCGGGGACTTCGGCGGCGGCTTCGGCGGGGGCGGCGGGGACTTCGGGGGCGGCGGCGACTTCGGAGGCGGCGGCGACTTCGGCGGGGGCGGCGGATTCTAGGGCCGGTCGTCGCCCGGTCGTCGCCCGGTCGTCGCTCGGTCGTCTCAGGGGGCCGTTGCCGACCAGCGGCCCGAATGGCCCGGCGGCAGCGCCAGGTCCCGGCGTACCGCCGCGTAGTACCCCTGCCGTGCGGTCCGCTGTCGCTCCAGCATTCCGGCCCACGCGTCCGGGTCGTGCGGGTCGTCGCGCAGGAACCGTTCCATCTCGATCACCGTGAGCACCCAGATCCGCGCCTTGTCCACCACGTCCGGCGCCCCCAGCATGAGCAGCGCCTCCCCGGCCGGATCGCGGGCGTCCGCGGCCTCCGTGAAGTGCGGCGCGGCCGCCTCGGGGGAGAGGGGGTGCGGGTGGGGATCGTTGCCGAGGTGGGCGGCGACGCGGTAGGTCAGGGTGACGGACTGCTTCAGGACCCGGGCGTACTCGGTGTAGATCGCGAGCCGCCGCTCCTCCCAACGGGCCGCCTGCTCCCGCCGGAAGCGGACCCGGTCCCCCCGCATGATCGCCATGTACGACCCGAGCGCACCGACGATCACGCCGATGAGCGCGGGCAGTTGCTGTATGAACTCCGGCACGGCGACACCGTAACGCGCGGACGCCGGTCGCGGCAGGCGCGATCAGCTCGCGGGGGCCTCACGCTTGGGCTCGGCTCGCGCCGCTACTCGGCGTGTGTCGACAGGCTCCAGGCCCGCCGTATCCCGTCGATGAGCGGTCTCGCGCTGTACGGCGACACGGCCAGTTCGAGCCGGGCCTCCGCGAGCAGCTCGGGATCGCCGTCCGGTGCCCGCCCGGCCGCCTCCGTCCTGCGGCGGCCGAACCCGTCGCTGCCGAAGATGTCGAGGAGGGTGAGGGAGAAGTAGGCGTAGGTGGCCGCCTCGTCGATGAGCGGCTCCGCCTCGCCGGGCGGCCCCTCGCCCCGGACGTCGGACAGCCACCGCTCCCGCACCGCGTGGACGGCGAAGTACTCCAGGGCCTGTCGCAGCTCGGGCTCCCGGTAGGCGCCGGTCCGCAGATGCCCCGCCAGGGTGCGGAAGGAGCCGAGGATCACGCTGGTGTCCGGGGTCCACTGCTGCTTGGCGAGGAGGGTGCGGAACCCGGAGAGGGTCTCGCCCAGCTCCTCCAGGACCATCGCCCGTGAGATGTCGGCGAGTTCGAAGTGCTGGGTCGCCTCCTGGATCTCCAGGAGCCGCCGCCCGTACCGGATCAGATCCCGGGGCAGACCACCGGAGAGCGCGTGCGCGAGCAGGATGTACGGATCGGAGATGCCGGGCGCCCGCTTCCGCAGGATCGCCGCCGACTCCGCGAGGACACCCGGCTGTACGTGGACGACCTCGTCCAGCGAGCTGTCCGTGACGTCCCGGTGCGGCAGCCCGCGCCGCACGAACGCGGCACCGACGTCCTCGGCGACCGAGATCAGATAGTGCACGCGCGGCACCCCGAGGATCGCCTTGATCTCCCCGAGGAAGGCGAGCGCCTGCACGTCGGTGCCGAGCCGGTCCACCTCGTCGACGGCGATGATGACGCGCCGCTCGTCGTTGTGCATCGTGCGGGCGATGTGCTTGAGCAGCGTACGGAAGTCCTGGACCAGCGCGGGGTAGTTGGGCGGGACCGTGGACAGGGACGTGGAGTGGGAGGTGCCCAGCGTCAGGAGCTGGCTGGCCCCCGTGTTCATGACGGCCGTGGACGTCTGCACGGTCTGCAACCGGTAGAGGTGGTTGCGGCAGGCGGCGACCAGCCTCGGCTCGGGCCGGAAGAGGTGCGGGGGTCTGCGCCTGAGCTGGTCGAGCGCCAGACCGGTGATCCACAGACACATGCGGGCCGGGTTCTCGGAGTCCGTGAAGACCGGGCGGGTCACGTCGAGCCAGAGCAGCATGCCGAGGAGGGCGTACGGGTACAGGCGGCGGGCGCCGAGCAGGACCGGGTGGCTCCACCGGGTGCCTATCGGCCAGACCAGCGCCGACAGCAGCAGGAGCAGGAAGATCAGGTCGTTGGCGAGCAGCGCCTCCAGGTGCCGCCGCACATCGGGGTCGAAGGCGAGCGAGACGAAGGGCCCGTAGATCAGAGCGGCGATGAGGCCGCGGTACAGCGACTGCCCCGCCCGTAACAGCACGGGAGGCATCACCGTGTTCCGGCGCAGCGCCCAGACGAGCATGCCGGCGCAGGCCAGGACCAGGCCCGCGCCCGCCGCGTCGCCTTGCCACACGTCGCGCGCGAGCCCGGTGACCTGATCGGCGTGCCCGGCGAACCACTCCCGCGCCCGCGGTGCGTACGTGGCCTCCAGGGACCGCACCGTCGCGAACAGCCCGAGCGTGATCAGCCCGCCCGCGAGCCCGGCGAACCCCAGCCACCGCGCGAGCCGCTTCAGCGCGGGGACGAAGCGGCGCACGGCGCGGTTGAAGTGGGGGAGCCGCACGAACTGCGGCGCGGAGTAGCCGGCCTGCCAGATGTACTCCTCACAGACCCGTATGAAGAGGGAGGTCAGGAAGTCGTGGGGGGTGTACGTCGCCGGGGCGTGCGCGGAGACGAAGAAGTCCCCCTCCTCGACGCAGTTCTCCAGGAGCGTGGTCTTCCCCGCCCCGCGCGGACCGCTGACGGCGATCGTCCCGCCGTCCATCTGCGCGAGCTTCCGCTTCAGGCGCCGGGCGGCGTCGCTCTCGACGAGATACCTGCGACCGCCCGAGGAGCGCAGCCCCTGCTGGCTCTCGGGCAGCAGCAGCGAGTCGAGGTCGTCACCGAGCAACTCGTCGACGACGGCGCGCACTTCGCGCGCCAGGCCGTGCAGTCGCATGTCCAGGGACCAGAGGTGGCCCTTCTGGCACAGCGGCAGCCACAGCGCCCCGGCGACCAGCCCGAGCAGGCCCGTCCACACCCAGCGCCACAGCTGCTTCCGGGCGACGCGGTGCCGCAGGGAGAAGGCCAGGGCGGCCGCACACGCGAGGAGCGGCACCGCCAGGCCGTAGCGGAAGGGGACGCCGCGCAGCCACGCGACGGCGGCGACGGCGGCGAACACGTAGGCGCAGCCGGCGCGTCCATTCGGGCGCGTCTGCGCGGACGATGCCTCGAACCGCTCCTCGGCCAGACGGTACCGGCGCGAGGCCGCGCGGTAGGCGCGGTGCTGCGGCGCGAACGCCCGCAGGACCCGGGAGACGTTCTCCTCCGCGCACATGACGTCGACCACGGTGTCCGCGGTGACTCCGGGCCGCGCTTCCAGCCGTTTGGCCAGACCGGGTCTCTCCAGGCAGGCGAGGACGGCCTCCCGGTATATCTCCTCTTCCGCGCCGCTCTCCCACACGACGGCAGCATAGCCATGCCGGTGTGGGCATGGCGCCACTTCGGTGCCACCTCGGAGCCAACTTTCCTTGCACCCCACCTGACCTGCGGAAAGAGGTGGCTGTGATCGCTCCAGTCGCGGTAATGGCACCGTCGGCGCTTGCCATGGCGCCACGTTGGTGCCACGATGGCGTCATGAACCTCACGCAGTACGTCGACCAGCTCCGGCAGGAGCTCGCGGTCGCCGCCGAAGCCGGTGGCGACGACGCCCGCGCCCTGGCCGAGCGCCTCACCGCCCCCCTTGAGTCGGCCGCCCGGCTCACGCTGCTGAACGCCCTGTCGGCCGCAGCGGAGGAGATCACCAGCGATCTCGCGCCGGGCTCGGTCGACGTGCGGCTGCGCGGCCTCGACCCCGAGTTCGTGGTGACGCCCCCGCCGGCGGCGGAACCGTTCGACGCCCAGGCGGAGTACCTGGCCCTCATGGCGTCGAAGCCGGCGCCGCCCGCCGCGCCCCCGGCCCCGGCCTCGGACGTCCCGGACGACGGCAGTACGGCCCGCATCAACCTCCGCCTGCCGGCCCACGTCAAGGCCCGCGTGGAGGAGGCCGCGAGCCGCGACGGCCTCTCGGTCAACGCCTGGCTCGTCCGGGCGGTCTCCGCCGCCCTGGACCAGCCGGACAGCAAGCCGGGTGGGTCCGCCGGCCACCGTGGCGGCCCGGCCTTCGGCAACGGCTACACGGGCTGGGTGCGCTGACCTTCCCTCGGAGCGCCTCAGCCAGAACGCGACCGCAACGTACCGACACCGAGCCCTCCAGGGCTCGTCGAGCCACTAGGACGGCACAGCCATGCCTGCTTTCGACACGCCCAAGCCCATCACCGCCACCGTCTCCTTCGACGCCGGAACGCTCCGCGTCAACGCGGGGGACGGCACCGAGACGGTCGTCGACGTACGACCCGGCAGCGCGACCCGGGACGCGGACATCAAGGCCGCCGAACGCACCCGGGTCGAGTTCGCGAACGGCACGCTCCTGGTCAAGGGGCCCAAGGACCGTTCCCCGTTCAGCAAGGGCTCGTCGATCGACGTGGAGATCACGCTGCCGGCCGGCTCCGGGATGCGGACCAACACCGGGTTGGTGCACTTCTCGGCGCGGGGCAGGCTCGGTGACTGCGAGGTCAAGACGTCCGCGGGTGACGTCCAGGTCGAGCAGGCGGCCGACGTCCAGCTGACCACGGGGTACGGAGATGTCTCCGTGGGCCGCGTGACCGGCCCGGCCCGTGTCACCACCGCCTCCGGCGAGATCCGGCTCGGCGAGGTCACGGGCACGGTGACGACCAAGAACTCCAACGGCGTGACCAGCCTCGGGGAGATCGGGGGCGACCTCACCGTGAAGGCGTCGAACGGCTCCGTCACCATCGACCGCGCGACGGCGGACGTCACGGTCAGGTCCGCCAACGGCGCCATCCGCGTGGGCGAGCTGGTGCGCGGCACCGCGGTGCTGGAAACGGCCGCGGGCCGGCTGGAGATCGGCATCCGCGAGGGCACGGCGGCCTGGCTGGACGTACGGACACGCGCGGGCGCGGTAAGCCAGCCCCTGGACGAATCCGAGCCGCCGACCGACCCGGCGGACACGCTGAAGCTGCGGGCCCGCACAGGAATGGGTGACATCACCCTCCACCGAGCCTGACCCCCTCCCTTCCATCCCAGCCACCCCAGCCTTCGACCTGGAGGGCCCCATGCCTTCATCTGTCATGCCCACGTCCATTCACGCCAACGGCCAGGAGCCGCCCGCCGCCGTCTCCGCTGTCGGTCTGCGTATGTCCTACGGCGACAAGGCCGTACTCGACGGCATAGACCTTCGTATCCCGGCAGGCACCGTCTTCGCGCTGCTCGGGCCGAACGGGGCCGGCAAGACGACCGTCGTGAAGATCCTCTCCACCCTGATCACCGCCGACGCCGGCGATCTGCGCGTCGGCGGCCACGATCCGGCCACCGATCCGCAGGCGGTGCGGGCCGCGATCGGTGTCACCGGGCAGTTCTCCGCCGTCGACGGGCTGATCACCGGCGAGGAGAACATGCTCCTCATGGCGGATCTGCATCACCTGTCCAAGCGCGAGGGGCGCCGGGTCACCGCCGAACTCCTGGAGCGCTTCGACCTGGTGGAGGCCGCGAAGAAGCCCGCGTCCACCTACTCCGGCGGCATGAAGCGCCGCCTGGACATCGCCATGACCCTGGTCGGCAACCCCCGCATCATCTTCCTCGACGAACCCACCACCGGCCTGGACCCCCGCTCCCGCCACAACATGTGGGGCATCATCCGCGAACTGGTCACCGGCGGCGTCACCGTCTTCCTCACCACCCAGTACCTGGAGGAGGCCGACGAACTCGCCGACCGCATCGCCGTCCTCAACGACGGCAAGATCGCCGCCGAGGGGAGCGCGGAGGAGCTGAAGCGGCTCATCCCCGGCGGACACGTGCGGCTCCGCTTCACCGACCCGGCCGCCTACCAGGGCGCCGCCACCGCCTTGCGCGAGGTCACGAGGGACGACGAGACCCTCGCCCTCCAGATCCCCAGCGACGGCAGTCAGCGCGAGCTGCGCTCCATCCTCGACCGGCTCGACTCCGCCGGCATCGAGGCGGACGAGCTGACCGTGCACACCCCCGACCTCGACGACGTCTTCTTCGCGCTCACCAGCAGCAGCACCAGCACCAGCAATGCGAGCACCAACGTCCCCAAGGAGACCGTCCGATGAGCTCCCTCACCCTCGCCGTCCGCGACGCGAACATCATGCTGCGCCGCAACCTCCTGCACGCGCGCCGCTACCCTTCCCTCACCCTGAACCTCCTGCTCACGCCGATCATGATGCTGCTGCTCTTCGTCTACATCTTCGGCGACGCCATGAGCGCGGGCATCGGCACCGGCGGCGCGGATCGCTCCGCGTACATCGCCTACGTCGTACCCGGCATCCTGCTGATGACCATCGGCGGCACCGTGGTCGGCACCGCCGTCTCCGTCTCCAACGACATGACCGAAGGCATCATCGCCCGCTTCCGCACGATGGCCATCCACCGCGGATCCGTACTGATCGGGCACGTCGTCGGCAGCGTCCTTCAGGCGATCGCCAGCGTGGTCCTCGTGGGCGCCGTCGGCGTGGCCATCGGCTTCCGCTCCACCGACGCCACCGCCCTGGAGTGGCTGGCCGCGTTCGCACTGCTCGTACTCTTCGCCCTGGCACTCACCTGGGTCGCCGTCGGCATGGGCCTCATCAGCCCGAACGCCGAGGCCGCCAGCAACAACGCACTGCCCATGGTCCTGCTGCCGCTGCTCTCCAGTGCCTTCATCCCGGTCGACTCCATGCCCGGCTGGTTCCAGCCGATCGCCGAGTACCAGCCCTTCACCCCCGCCATCGAAACCCTGCGCGGCCTGCTCCTGGGCAGCGAGATCGGCCACAACGGATGGCTCGCCGCCGCCTGGTGCCTGGGCCTGACCGTCCTCGGCTACTACTGGTCGACCTCCAAGTTCAACCGCGACCCGAAGTAGCCCGCCATGACAGGGTGCGCGCACCGCCGCTGTGAGGCGTCTCTCAACAGACCGGCCGACCGTTAGGCTGCCCCCGAGGCCGCCTCCGAGACGGTGTTTTGTAGGAACCCCACAGAGGGCGCGGGTCTGAGCAGTCACTTGTTCAGTAACCCCGCCCTCTTCTGTCCGGGGGTGCCAGGAAAACGGCCCGGAGACTGTACAGAGTCGACGGTCCGTTTCCCCAGGGACGCTCCGTAAGGTCGCTACATGACCGTTTTGGACGAGACCGCCTCCCCCGGGGGCGAGCCCACCGACGCGCGTGGGCGCGTGGCCGAACTGCACGAGATCCGTGCGGAGGCGCTGCGCGGGCCCAGCGAGAAGGCGACCGAGGCGCAGCACGCCAAGGGCAAGCTGACCGCACGCGAGCGGATCGAACTGCTCCTCGACCCGGGCTCGTTCAATGAGGTCGAGCAGTTGCGCCGGCACCGGGCGACCGGTTTCGGCCTGGAGGCCAAGAAGCCGTACACCGACGGTGTCATCACCGGCTGGGGCACGGTCGAGGGCCGTACGGTCTTCGTCTACGCGCACGACTTCCGGATCTTCGGCGGCGCGCTCGGCGAGGCGCACGCCACGAAGATCCACAAGATCATGGACATGGCCATAGCGGCCGGTGCCCCGCTGGTCTCCCTCAATGACGGCGCCGGTGCCCGTATCCAGGAGGGCGTCTCCGCCCTCGCCGGATACGGCGGGATCTTCCAGCGCAACACCAAAGCCTCCGGTGTCATCCCGCAGATCAGCGTGATGCTGGGCCCGTGCGCGGGCGGCGCCGCCTACAGTCCGGCGCTCACCGACTTCGTCTTCATGGTCCGCGAGACCTCGCAGATGTTCATCACCGGGCCGGACGTGGTCCGCGCGGTGACCGGCGAGGAGATCACCCAGAACGGCCTGGGCGGCGCCGACGTGCACGCCGAGACGTCGGGCGTCGCGCACTTCGCGTACGACGACGAGGAGACCTGCCTCGCCGAGGTCCGCTACCTCATCGCGATGCTGCCGTCGAACAACCGCGAGAACCCCCCGGCGCACGAGTCCGACGACCCGGCCGACCGACGCTCCGACGTGCTGCTCGACCTGGTCCCGGCGGACGGCAACCGCCCGTACGACATGACCAAGGTCATCGAGGAGCTCGTCGACGAGGGCGACTACCTGGAGGTCCACGAGCGGTGGGCGCGGAACATCATCTGCGCCCTGGCCCGCCTGGACGGCAAGGTCGTCGGCATCGTCGCCAACCAGCCGCAGTCCCTGGCGGGCGTCCTGGACATCGAGGCCTCCGAGAAGGCGGCCCGCTTCGTCCAGATGTGCGACGCCTTCAACATCCCGATCGTCACCCTTCTGGACGTCCCCGGCTTCCTGCCCGGCGTCGACCAGGAGCACGGTGGGATCATCCGCCACGGCGCGAAACTCCTCTACGCCTACTGCAACGCGACCGTGCCCCGCATCTCCCTGATCCTGCGCAAGGCCTACGGAGGCGCGTACATCGTCATGGACAGCCAGTCCATCGGCGCCGACCTGACCTACGCCTGGCCGACCAACGAGATCGCGGTGATGGGCGCCGAGGGCGCGGCCAACGTCATCTTCCGCCGCCAGATCGCCGCCGCCGAAGACCCCGAAGCCATGCGCGCCCGCATGGTCAAGGAGTACAAGGCCGAGCTGATGCACCCGTACTACGCCGCCGAACGCGGCCTGGTCGACGACGTCATCGACCCCGCCGAGACCCGCGAGATCCTCATCAACTCCCTCGCGATGCTCAGCAACAAGCACGCCGACCTGCCCTCGCGCAAGCACGGCAACCCTCCGCAGTAGCGGCAACCACCGCGTCCGCGCCGCAGTAGCCCACAAGGAGAACGCTGCAGATGACACCCCCCGACATTCGCGTCGAGAAGGGCCACGCCGAGCCCGAGGAAGTCGCGGCCATCACCGCGATCCTGCTGGCCCGTGCCGCCGCCCGGCCCACCGCCCCGGTCCGCCGCGGCCGTGACAAGGCCGGCTGGCGCCGCCTGGAGCGCACCCCGGGCTTCCGCGCCCCGCACAGCTGGCAGGGCTGACACACCGCACCGCCCTGAGGCCCCGCCTTCCCCGCGTCGGGAAGGCGGGGCCTCACGCGTCTCAGGGCGGCGCCGGAACGTTCGTACGCGCCAGATGGTCCGCGGCCGACTCCGCCAGGGCCCGTACCGCCGGATGCCAGGGGCGGGCGCGCGGGCCGCTCAGGACCAGGCGGCGCGCGGCCCGGGGTGTCACCGGCAGCAGGACCAGGTCGGGCGGGACCAGGGAGCGGGAGACCTCGGACAGGACGGTCACGCCGATGCCGGCCTGCACCATGCTGATCAGGGTGGCCAGGTCCCGTACCCGGTGAGCGGGGGCCATGCGCGCCCCGGCCAGGCGGTGCAGCTCGCGGACCCGCGACTCACAGCCACCCGGCGAGATCAGGAACGCGTCGTCCTCCAGCTCACGGACGTCGACGAGCGCCTCGCCCGCGAGCGGGTGGTCGCGGGGGAGCAGCGCGCGGTAGC
Source organism: Streptomyces sp. NPDC003379 (assembly GCF_053589195.1). NCBI lineage: Bacteria > Bacillati > Actinomycetota > Actinomycetes > Kitasatosporales > Streptomycetaceae > Streptomyces > Streptomyces sp. NPDC003379. The sequence continues at coordinate 22,848 of NZ_JBSFRK010000006.1, forward strand.
CGTCCAGGGCGAGCCGGACGCCGGGGCCCGGCGGCGGGTCGATCAGGACGGCGGCGTCGGCCGTGCCGTTCTCCAGCCACTGAGCGACCTCGGCGCTGTCGCCCTCGAAGACCCGCACGGTGATCCGCGGCTGGTCCTCGCGCCAGTGCCGCAGCAGACCGGGCACCAGGCCCCGGCAGACCGTGGGGGTCGAGGCGAGCCGCACGGTGCCCGTCATGGCCCCGGCGGCGTCGGCCGCCACCTCCTCCAGCGACCGGACCGCCGACAGCGCGGTACGGGCGTACGGCAGGAGCCGCTCGCCGAGCACGGTGGGCCGCACCGGGGGCGACCGGATCAACAGCGGGGCGGCCAGTTCGCGTTCGAGGGAGGCCACGGCGTGCGACACCGCGGACTGGCTCATGCGGAGATCGGCGGCGGCCGCGCTGAAACCGCCCGCGTCCACGACGGCGAGAAAGGCCCTGAGCTGCGGGAAGTTCACGGTCATGCGGCCGCCTCATACGTCTATGACAGCTATGCGTTGGATCAATGACGCGGGCCGGGGCGAGGCTTGCCCCGAGCAAGCGACAGCACACGCACCGAGCAAGCGTCAGCGCACGCACCGAGGAGAGCCATGCCGCACATCAGGGCCACCGTCACCGACCCCGCCCTGCCCGCCGACGTCCGGCGCGCCCTCGCCGAGGGCCTGACCGGCCTGGCGGTCTCGGCCCTCGGCAAGTCGAGCGCGCGCACCATCGTGCACCTCGACCTGGTTCCGGCCGACCGCTACCACGTCGGCGGCAAGCCCCTGACCGACGCCGCCCGCGACGCGCACCTGGAGGTCAGCATCACCGCGGGCACCAGCAGCGCCGCACAGAAGGCGGCCTTCATCACCGGAGCCGCCGCGCTCCTGACGGACCTCCTGGGACCGCTCGCCCGCGGCGGCGTCGCCCTGCACGAACTGCACGCCGAGAGCTACGGCTACCAGGGCGTGACCCAGTTCGACCACTACAGCCGGAACTGACGGAGACGGGCGAGAAAAAGGTGGACGCTAACGGAGCCGCGCCATCAGGGCGTGCTCGACCAGCGTGATCAGCGCGCTCTTCGCGTCCGCGCGGTGTCGTGCGTCGGTGGTGATGATCGGGGTGTCCGGGCCGATCTGGAGCGCCTCGCGGACCTCGTCGGGCGTGTAGGGCTGGTGGCCGTCGAAGCCGTTGAGGGCGATGACGAACGGCAGCCCGGAGTTCTCGAAGTAGTCGACGGCGGGGAAGCAGTCGGCGAGCCGCCTCGTGTCGACCAGGACGACCGCGCCGATGGCGCCACGGACCAAGTCGTCCCACATGAACCAGAAGCGGTCCTGACCGGGCGTACCGAAGAGGTACAGGATCAGGTCCTGGTCCAGGGTGATGCGACCGAAGTCCATGGCCACCGTCGTGGTGGTCTTGTCTCCGGTGTGGGTGAGGTCGTCGATGCCCGCGGACGCGGACGTCATGACGGCCTCGGTGCGCAGCGGGTTGATCTCAGAGACCGCCCCGACGAACGTGGTCTTGCCCACGCCGAAGCCGCCCGCCACCACGATTTTCGCGCTGGTGGTGGAGCGGGCTGTTGCTCCTCCGCTAGAGCTTGCGAAGTCCACTGAGCACCCTTTCGAGCAGTGTCACGTCTGGCTGGCCGCCGGCGGACTCGTCGCCGCCGGGCTGGTGGATGGCGACAAGTCCGGCCTCCGCCAGGTCGGCTACGAGGATTCGGGCGACGCCGAGGGGGATGGTGAGCAGTGCCGAGATCTCAGCGACTGACTTGATCTCGCGGCACAGATTGCAGATCCGCTGATGCTCGGGCAACTGGCCCTGCAACTGGTGCGGTTGTGCGGTGGTGTGCACCAGCGCCTCGATGGCGAGCTGGTAGCGCGGCCTGGTGCGGCCGCCCGTCATGGCGTAAGGGCGCACCAGGGGGTTGCTCGCCGACCCGGCGGGCGCCGGTTCGGGGGCGCGCCGCTGGGGCTGCACGGGCTGGATACGGGGCGCGTGCGCCGGCGTGCCCTGGTCGTACGGGCGCGGGCCCGGCTGCTGGGGCTGCGCGTACGGCTGGCGCCGGTGGCTCGGCGCGGAGGGGAAGTTGTACCTGTTCGGGCCGCCGTCGTGCTGACCACCCTGGCCATGGCCAGGGGACCAGTTCGCCGATGACGAACCGTCTGGGGGTGTTGCCACGTTTCTTCCTCCTCCGACTGTGCCGGGCACCATCACTGTGGAGCCGCGTCCCGAAACCTTACGGGCACGGGACGCGAAAACGCACCGTCTGTCTGTTAGTTGAGAAGGCTCCCCTGGAGCTCCGCGCGCAGGTCCGGCGTGAGGACGGTGCCCGCGCGATCGACAAGAAGTGCCATTTCGTACCCGACGAGGCCGATGTCCGCATCCGGGTGGGCGAGAACGGCGAGTGAGGAACCGTCGGAAATGGACATGATGAAGAGAAATCCTCGCTCCATCTCCACAACGGTCTGGGTCACCGCACCGCCCTCGAAGATCCGGGAGGCCCCGGCGGTGAGGGAGGTCAGCCCGGATGCGACGGCCGCGAGCTGATCGGCGCGGTCGCGGGGGAAGCCTTCGGACATCGCCAGAAGGAGTCCGTCGGCGGAGACCACCACTGTGTGGGACACCCCTGGGGTGTTGTCCACGAAGTTGGTGATCAACCAGTTCAGGTTCTGTGCCGCCTGGCTCATCGGGCTCACACTAACGCTCCTGGTTGTAGGTGCTATCAGGGCTGAAGCCCTGGCCATTCGTGTCACTGCTGGAGTTGCGGCCCCGCTGGACGCCACGGCGCAGATTGCTCAGCCTGCCCCGTACTTCCTCGGGGTCGCGGGAGACCTGGGGGCCGCCCTGTGGGGTCTGTTCCGCGGTGCCCTCGACCAGATTGGCCTTGGGCACCCGCCGGGGGAGCCCGGACGAGGTGACCCCGCCCGCCTTCGGCTCCTTCAGGCGCTCGGCCCGCTGCCAGCGCTCGTCGTTGGACGAACGCCAGTCGTCGGGGCCGTTCTGGCCGCCTTCGTCGCCCTGGCCCTGGTTCCCGGCGGGAGCGTTGCCGTTGCCGGTCCCGTTCGGGCCCGTGGAGCCCCGGCGGGGGAGACCCGCGTCGGTCATCTCGTGGACGACGGACGGTGCCGGTCCCGGCCGGTCGAAGCCTACGTGCTCGGCGCCGGCCGCGGGGCCCTGTGCGGATTCCGCTTCCTGGCCGTACTCGGGCTGGTAGCCGTCACCGTTGGGCCAGTCGTCCTGGCGGGACCGCTCCGGATACGAGAGCTGGGGGTCCTGGTAGCCGTCCTGCGCCGGGTAGTACTGCTCGTCGTACGCGGGAGCCCGGGCCTGAGCCTGCTGCTCGTTGCCGTAACCGCCCTCGGCGTACTGACCGTTGGCGTGCTGGTCATGGGCGTACTGGTCGGTGGCGTACTGCTCACCGGCGTACTGCTCGTTCCCGTACGCGTTCTGGCCCTGGTCGTACGCGGTCTGCTCGTCGTACGCGGGGGCGTGCTGCTGCTCGTACGCACCTGGCTGCGGCTGCTCATAGGCACCCGGCTGCGGCTGCTGCGGCTGCTGCGGCTCGACCTCGTCGCGGAAGAGCGGGCGGTTGCCGCCCGGCTGCTGGGCCTGCGCCTCAAGGGCGGCCCGGCGCTCCTCACGCATCAGCGAGCGGCCGACGGGGTCGAGCCCGGGTCCCTCGGCGCCGTCGCCGTGGTAGCGGCTGTCGTCGAAGCCCAGCTCCGCGGCCGTGCGCAGCGGCTCGGGCTCCAGGACCTGCTGCTCCGGGATGATCGAGGAGACGGTGAACTCGGAGTCCGCCGCCTGCTGTTCGCCACCGCCGCCGTGCGTGATCCCGTCCGGCAGCATGACCAGCGAGGTCGTGCCCGCCTGCTCGCCCGAGGGGCGCAGCTGGACGCGGATGCCGTGCCGGTCGGAGAGCCGGCCGACCACGAACAGGCCCATGCGCTGGGATATCGCCGCGTCGACGGTCGGCGGGTTGGCCAGCTTGTGGTTGATGTCCGCGAAGTCCTCGGCGGTGAGGCCGATGCCCTTGTCGTGGATCTCGACCATGATGCGGCCGTCGGGGAGCCGCGTCGCGGTGACGCGGACCTTGGTCTGCGGGGAGGAGAACGAGGTCGCGTTCTCCAGGAGCTCGGCGAGCAGGTGCACGAGGTCGGTCACGGCCAGGCCGTGGATCTCGGCCTCCGGCACGCCGGACAGCTCGATGCGCTCGTACTGCTCCACCTCGGAGGAGGCGGCGCGGAGCACGTCGACCAGCGGGACCGGCTGGTCCCAGCGGCGGCCCGGCTCCTCGCCGGCGAGGACCAGGAGGTTCTCGCCGTTGCGGCGCATACGGGTCGCCAGGTGGTCCAGGCGGAAGAGGGACTCCAGCTGGTCCGGGTCGGCCTCGTTGTTCTCCAGGTCGGTGATGAGGGTCAGCTGGCCCTCGATCAGCGACTGGTTGCGCTGGGAGAGGTTGGTGAAGATCGCGTTGATGTTGCCGCGGAGCAGCGCCTGCTCGGCGGCGAGCCGCACGGCCTCGCGGTGCACCTGGTCGAAGGCGCGGGCGACCTCGCCGATCTCGTCCGTGGAGGTGATCGGGATGGGCTGTACGCGGGTGTCGACGCGGCCCGGGTCGGTGCGCGAGAGCTGGTCGACCAGCATCGGCAGGCGCTGCTCGGCGATGCCGAAGGCGGCGGTGCGCAGCTGGCGCATCGCGCGGGACATCTGGCGTGCCATCATCCCGGCCAGGATGAAGGCGGCGAGCAGCGCGACCACCACGATGGCGCCGGTGATGTACGCGTTGCGCTGCGCGGTGGCGGCGATGTCGGACGCCTCGTCCACGGCCTTGTCGGCGAGGTCCGACTCGATGGTGCGGTAGGCGTCGAACTTGGCGGTGGTGGTGGCCCACCAGGCCTGGCGCGTGATGCCCTTGCCGGCCAGCTCGACCCGCGCGCTCGGCTGCGTGCTCTCCAGGGTGGCGAGGGCGGCGACCATCTGCTCCTGGCTCGGCGCCGGTTTGGCCTGCTTCTCGGCGGCGGCCTTCAGCTCCTTCTTCGCCTCCTCCAGCTTGGCGACGTCCTCGGGGGTGCCGCCGCCGGTGTACTCCTCGATGGCGATGCGCTCCAGGTAGGCGTACGAGGAGAGCGAGGTGCGCTGGAGTGTGAGCGAGCCGGTGCCGGGGCCCGGCTTGACCAGCAGGTGCGTGCCGAGGGACCGCTGCAGCGAGAGCGCGGCCTTGGAGAGCGAGATCGCGTAGACGGTGCGGCCGTAGCTGGTGATGTTGCCGGTGCCCAGACCGAGTTCGTTGGCGAACTCCATCAGGGGGTGCTGGATGGCGACGTAGCCCTCTTCGGTCTTCGCGCCGCTGAGCTTGGTGGTGTACGCGTTCTGACGCAGCGGGGCGAGGTGGGGCTCGACCTTGTGGAAGGCGTCGAGACGACGGTTGAGGCCTTCCTTGTCCGGCATCTCCTGGGTGGCGGCCTTGAAGGTGGCCGCGGCCTTGTCGGTGGCCTTGCGGGCCTTGACCACGGCCGGGTCGTTGCGCTTGCCGTTCAGGAGAGGGACGGCGGAGATGTCGCGCTCTTCGATGAGGCGGTTGCCGTAGTCGAGGGAGGCCCGCACCAGGCGGGCGGTGTTCTCGGCGTCCTGGGCCTCGTTCCAGGTGTCGATGGAGCCCTTCACCTGGAAGCCGCCCATGACCAGGCCGACGAGCACGGGTATGAGGAGGATCGCGTTCAGTCTGGTCGGTACGCGCCAGTTGCGGGGGGACATCCGTCCACCGGAGGGCGCCGGGGGCTCACTGCCGGGGCCGGCGCTCACGTCAACGGGGGACGCCGCTGTGCGCGGCGGCGGGGTGAAGTTGCCCCGCGCGTCCCCGGTGGGGGGTGCCGCGGGGCTCGTCTTGCTTCGCCTCACTCGACCAACAACCTCTCGGCGGCGGCACTCACGTCGTGCCGCTGTCGTCTCCAAGGCCCGTGCTACTGGGCAGTTCAGCGCATTCCAGCACGTCAGGCGCCGCTCTTCCAAACAGTGGGAAGAGGAAGTTCCGAGTGGTGTAAGCCTCAGATAAATCGGTCATAAAGAGCGAGCCCCGCTAAAAGGCGGGGCTCTTGTGAGCACAGCGAGACCAGGCGACCGCGAGGCGTGGCGGTCACCTGGAAATTCTCTGTCGAAACGTTATGAACACGGCGCGCGCCCGTGTCATAGGACACAGGCCGCTCCGTATGGCCTACGACAACTGCCGTATACACCTGCCTACTTGAGTCGTGCCATAAGTGCGTGCTCGACCAGCGTGATCAAGCCACTCTTTGCGTCTGCACGGTGTCGCGCGTCGGTGGTGATGATCGGCGTGCCCGGACCGATCTGCAGCGCCTCGCGGACCTCGTCGGGCGTGTAGGGCTGGTGGCCGTCGAAGCCGTTGAGGGCGATGACGAACGGCAGCCCGGAGTTCTCGAAGTAGTCGACGGCGGGGAAGCAGTCGGCGAGCCGCCTCGTGTCGACCAGCACGACGGCGCCGATCGCACCGCGCACCAGGTCGTCCCACATGAACCAGAAGCGGTCCTGACCGGGCGTACCGAAGAGGTACAGGATCAGGTCCTGGTCCAGCGTGATGCGGCCGAAGTCCATGGCGACGGTGGTCGTCGTCTTGTCCCCGGTGTGGGTCAGGTCGTCGATGCCCGCGGACGCGGACGTCATGACGGCCTCGGTGCGCAGCGGGTTGATCTCCGAGACGGCCCCGACGAACGTGGTCTTGCCCACGCCGAAGCCGCCCGCCACCACGATCTTGGCGGAGGTGGTGGATCGGGCCGAGCCCGATTCACTAGAGCTGGCGAAGTCCACTGAGCACCCTTTCGAGCAGTGTCACGTCTGGCTGGCCGCCGGCGGACTCGTCGCCGCCGGGCTGATGGATGGCGACGAGCCCGGCCTCGGCCAGGTCCGCCACGAGGATCCGGGCCACACCGAGCGGCATCGACAGAAGGGCCGAGACCTCGGCCACCGACTTGACCTCACGGCACAGGTGGCAGATCCGCTGGTGCTCGGGGAGCAGCCCCATCAGCTGGGCCGGGTCGGCCGTGGTGCTCACCAGTGCCTCGATGGCGAGCTGGTAGCGGGGCCGGGTCCGGCCGCCGGTCATCGCATACGGACGCACCAGCGGCTGGTCGCCCTCCATTCCGTACGAGGCGTCGCCGTACGGGTTGTGAGAGGCGGTGGGCGGGGTCATGGATCCTCCGGGCGGGACAGCAGGTCATCTGCGTGTGCCGTCTGACAGAGCCGGTGGGGGCGAAAGGCGGCCGGACGGTTGGTCAGTACGTTCGGTCGGTGGGGCGGCCGAAGGGGCGAAAGCTTTCGAAGCCGGCTTCGGGAGCTAGTGCAGCAGGGTGCCCTGCAGCTCCGCGCGGAGGTCCGGGGTGAGGACGGCGCCCGCGCGGTCGACGAGCAGCGCCATCTCGTACCCGACGAGGCCGATGTCGCACTCGGGGTGCGCGAGCACGGCCAGGGACGAGCCGTCGGAGACCGACATGATGAAGAGGAACCCCCGCTCCATCTCCACCACGGTCTGGGTGACGGTGCCGCCCTCGAAGATCCGGGAGGCCCCGGCCGTGAGGGAGGTCAGCCCGGAGGCGACCGCGGCGAGCTGGTCGGCGCGGTCGCGCGGGAAGCCCTCGGACATGGCCAGAAGGAGGCCGTCGGCGGAGACCACGACCGTGTGGGACACCCCTGGGGTGTTGTCCACGAAGTTGGTGATCAACCAGTTCAGATTCTGTGCCGCCTGGCTCATCGGACTCAACTAACGCTCCTGCTGGTGAGTGGGGAAACTGCCGGTCTGGCCGGTACCGGCCTGGCGACCCTGCTGGATGCCCCGACGGAGATTCGTCAGCCGGCCGCGTACCTCTTCGGGCGCACGCGATACCTGCGGACCTGTGCTGTCCTGCTGCTGCTGTGCCGTGCCCGCGACCAGATTGGCCCGCGGGACGCGGCGCGGCAGTCCGGATGTGGTGATGCCGCCCGCGGTGGGCTGGCGGACGCGCTCGGCCTGGCGGCCCAGCTCGTCGTTGGGGGAGGAGCGCCAGCCGGCGGGGTTGCCGGGGTTGGCGCCGTTCTGGGAGCTCTGGGGGTTCTGGGCGCTGCCGTTGCCGGGTGCGGCGGGCGGCGCCTGGCGGGCCCGCGACGGCAGCGGACGCTGCCGGCCGGGACCCTGGGGCGCCTGCTGCTGGGCGGGGTCGGCGGAGCGGCCGCCGCCCTGGTGGCCGTGCTGGGCCTGCTGGGCCTGCTGCTGTTCCTGCTGACGGCTCTGCTGCTCGGCCTGCGCCCGCTGGTTCTGCTGCTGCTGAAACCAGTTGGTCTCCAGCGTGTCGTACAGCGGCGTACGACCGTCACCGGGACCGGCGGCGGGCAGCAGGTCATCGGGCTGCGAGGAGGCGGCGGGCTGCGGAGGCGTCGGCTGCTGCTCGGCGGGCTGCGGCCGCTGGGGGGTGCCCTGCCGGGGAGCGCCCTGCTGGGGATCGCCCTGGCCGCGGCGCGGCGCCGGCGGACGCGGCACGGTGTAGTCGGGCATCTCCCGAGTGCCGTGCTGCGCGGGCCCGTTGCCCTGGTTCGGCGACTGGCTCTGCGGCTGGTCCTGCGACGGGCTCTGCTGCTGGTTCTGCGGCTGGTTCTGCTGCGCACCGTGCCGACCCTTGCGGCCCTGCGGGGCGTCGCTCTTGCTGCCGAAGACGTCGGAGCGTACGAACTGGCCGGTGCCCTGGTCCTGCGGGGCAGGCGTGCCGGGCGGCGGCGCGTCGAAGTCCGGGCGGGCGAACTCGGCCGTGGAGCCGGGACCCTGCCGGTCGTCGGGGGCGGCCGTGGGCTGCGCGAACTGGCCGGTGGACTCGTGCTCCTCGTGACCGCGCGGGGCGTCGAAGGGCTCGCGCGACACCTGCGGCTGCGCGTTCTCGTCGCTCCAGCTGGGCACGCGCGGCTGCGGGTTGCCCCCGGGCAGCTCGGCACGCGGTCCTCCGCGAGGCGGTAGCTGTGGCCTGCGCCCCTGGTCACCGGCGTCGGCCGACGGGTTCATGGCGTTCGTACGCTGCTGGGGAACCGGAGGCTGCTGCGCACCGCCACCACGGCCACCCTGCGGCGCCTGCGGCTGCTGTCCCTGTGGCTGCTGAGCCTGTCGGCCCTGCTTCCCCTGAGGCGCGGCCGGCGGACGCTGCTGTCCGGCGTCCCGCGCGGGCAGCGCGGCCCGCGGACCCGGACCGGCGACCTGCGGACGCGGCGCACCGGCACCAGGCCGACCCGCCCCGCCCGGACCACCGGCACCCGGACCACCGGGGCCCGCGCCGGGCCCACCGCCGAGCGCGGGACCACCACGGCCGGGGCCACCGGCCGGGCCGGGACCGCTGCCGAGCGCCGGACCGCCGTTGCCGGCACCGACCCCGCGGCGCGCGGCCGCGGCACCCGCGGCGGCCTGAGCCGCGGCGGGACCACCGGTCGGGCCGGGGGCGCCGGGCTTGCCGGGAACCTTCTTGCCGCCCTGGGCGACATCGACGGGCAGCATGACCAGCGCGGTCGTACCACCGGAGTCGGAGGGACGCAGCTGAATGCGGATGCCGTGGCGCTGCGAGAGGCGGCCGACCACGAACAGACCCATGCGGCGCGAGACGGAGACGTCCACGGTGGGCGGCGAGGCGAGCCGTTCGTTGATCGCGGCGAGGTCCTCGGGGGAGAGGCCGATGCCGGTGTCGTGGATCTCGATCAGGACGCGGCCGTCGGGCAGCGCGTGACCGGTGACCTTGACCTTGGTCTGCGGCGACGAGAACGACGTCGCGTTCTCCAGCAGCTCGGCGAGGAGGTGCACGAGGTCGTTGACGACGCGTCCCGCGCACTCGGTGGCGGGCACGGCGGAGAGTTCGATGCGCTCGTACTGCTCCACCTCGGACGCGGCGGCACGCAGCACGTCGACGAGCGGCACGGGCCGGGTCCAGCGGCGGCCGGGCTCTTCACCGGCGAGAACGAGGAGGTTCTCGCCGTTACGGCGCATGCGGGTCGCGAGGTGGTCGAGCTTGAAGAGCGAGGAGAGCTGGTCCGGGTCGGCCTCGCGGGACTCCAGCTCGGAGATGAGCGAGAGCTGGCGCTGGATGAGGCCCTGCGAGCGGCGCGAGAGGTTGGTGAACATCGCGTTGACGTTGCCTCGCAGGAGGGCCTGCTCGGCGGCGAGGCGGACGGCCTCGCGGTGCACGTCGTCGAAGGCCGCGGCCACCTGGCCGATCTCGTCCCGGGAGTGCACACCGACGGACTCGACGGAGGTGTCGACGTCCTGCGGGTCGGACTCGGAGAGCTGCTTGACCAGCTCGGGCAGGCGGTCCTGGGCGACCTTGGTCGCGGTGTCCTGGAGCCGGCGCAGCGAGCGGATCATGGACCGGGCCACGACGAACGCGCCGACGAGCGAGACACCGAGCACGAGCAGGATCAGCGCACCGTTGAGGATGGCCGACTGCTCGGACTCGTTGCGCAGCTCGCGGGCCTTCTGCTCCATCTCGCCGAGCAGCGTCAGCTCGATCTTGGACATCGCGTCGATCTTGGTGGCGTCGGTGTCGACCCAGTCCTTGTACGACCGCTTGTCCTGGAGCTTGATGCCGCCTTCCTGCTCAAGGACGCGCTTGGCGTACTCGTTGGCGGTCTTGATCGGGCCGTTGCCGCCGTCGAGGGGCTTGGTCAGCTCGTCCGCGTTGCCCGCGTAGATCTTGCTGAACGTCTGGAGCTGCGAGCGCTCCTTGTCGTTGGCGCTGAGGCCGAAGGTGCGGTCGGTCTCGGAGATCTTGCCGTACTGGGTGTCGTTCGCGGGCAGGGCGGCGGCGATGATCGCCCGCTGCACGGACGCGTACTCCTTGGCCGAGGAGAAGGCGGCCAGGGCGCGCGTGCGCTGGATCATGTCCGGGTTGCTGGTCGCCTGCGCCATGTCCTGCGACAGCGCGAGCAGCTGCTCGACGAGCTGGCTGTACGCCTCGACGGTCTGCGAGGTCGAGGCGTCGTCGCTGTAGGCGTCCTTGCGGACCTTGTTGATGCCCTGGAGCTGCTGGGTGATCTGGACCGCGCTGTGCCGGACGCCGAGAAGGCCCTTCTCGCCGTCCGTGTCGTTCAGGTCCTGGGTGCCCTGGAGGAAGTTCCGGTAGACGCGGTCGGTCTTGTCGCGCGCGCCCTTGACCGTGTAGTCCGTGGCCTTCGCGCCGTGCGCGAGGGGGCCCGCGGACTTGTCGCGCTCCTCCTGGAGCGCCGCGGCCAGCGCGGTGGCCTGCTTGGTCATGTCGGTCAGCCGCTTCATGTTGTCAAGCTGCTGAATCTCGTCCAGGGACGAGTTGATGCGGAGCGCGCCGAGCGAGGTCGCGGTGATCACGGGGAGGGTGAGCAGCGAGACCAGGCGGGTGGAGATGCGCCAGTTGCGCAGGGCTATTCGCGGGCCGGGTCCGGTGGGCGACTTGGCTCCGGACGCACCCTTGCCCTTGCCCTTGGCAGGGGCGGCCGTCGGGCCGCCGCCCGTCACGGCCTGGCGCGCGGCGCCGGTTCCGTCGCCGGGCGCGCCCGGGCCGGGGTTCTGGGCGTGCTGGGGCGAGGAGCCGCGGTCGGTCCCGCCGCGCTCCGGCTCCGCTGCGGAATCCCCTCGGCCGCGACCGGCCTGGGGAGACCCCTTGCCATCCCTCTTGAAACGTCCCTGCACTAGCGTCGCAACCTCTGGACCAGGCGTCCTGCCGGATAACGGCGGGACGGTGTCGGCGTCGTGGGGCGTCAGGCGCCCCATGGGTGGTCGTGAGTGACCGGCGCTGCTCCCCTCTTCCCGCCGCCACTCGGCGCTGCGTTGCGCCTCTGCGCGCCGGTTCGATCCCGCGGCGGTCCCGGGAATTCCAGCACAGTGCAGGATCTCCAACAAGGCCCGTGTGTCGCGCCGCGACGTACGTGACGCCGCGTGAGTGAGGGGTCACGAGACGTAGAAAGTGATCCAGGAGAAAACGGACTCATCCCCGCAAAGGCGCTGCCGGGAGGGGGTGTCCCAGTCTTCATGATCAGGAGCGGAATGGTGCCTTCAGTGGCGCAATGTCCGTTTCCAAGTGGTGGGCGGGCGGCCTGCTTTGACCGTTTTGCCCGCTCCTTCGTGAGCAAACTCACATGAAGATCATGGCTTCTTCCGGACTTTCGCCGGGAATTGGATGTTTAGCCTGACGCTTTACAGGGATGGCGAGACCGACAAGCCGCGTCCGTCAGAGGACGCCTCAACCGACAGGGCCTGAACACCAGATGAAGACCGTGAAGTCGACGATGTTCCGCAACATAGCCAACCCGCGCCGCACCACCCTCGCGCACCTCAAGGACGCCGACGACGTCCAGAGCGCGCCCGAGCAGCCGCAGCACGCCGTGGAACTCCCGGCCCAGACGGCCAACCCCAAGCGCACGATCCTCATGGACGCCCCGGAGGCATTCAGCCCGTCCGGCACCTGATTCCAGCCGGTCCGGCATGTGAGGACGAGCCGCGAAGCGGCGACAGGCACCGCTCGCCCGAGGCAGGGTCACACGCAGGCCGCAGGCCCCCGCGTTAGCCTGGAGTGTCACACTCCAACCATCCCAGCAAGGGGCTAAGGCTCACGTGCGCATCGCCAGGTTCTCCATCGACGGCAATGTCGCTTTCGGCGCGGTCGAGGGCGACAAACCGGACGAACTCGTCGTCGACATCATCAAGGGCAGTCCCTACGTCGCCGACTTCGAGCTCAGCGGTGTCAAGGTCCCGCTGAGCAAGGTCCGGCTGCTGCCCCCCGTCATCGGCCACAAGATCGTGGCCTTCGGCCGCAACTACGGGGAGCACGCGAAGGAGCTCGGCAACGACGTCCCCGACGTCCCGTTCGCCTTCTTCAAGCCCGCGACGTCGATGATCGGCTCCGGCGACGCCATCACGTACCCCTCGTTCTCCGAGGAGCTGCACCACGAGGCCGAGCTGGCCGTGGTCATCGGCCGCATGTGCCGCGAGGTCCCCCGCGAGCGGGTCAAGGACGTGATCTTCGGCTACACCTGCGCGAACGACGTCACCGCACGCGACGTGCAGCGCCGCGAGAAGCAGTGGGCCCGCGCCAAGGGCTTCGACAGCTCCTGCCCGCTCGGCCCCTGGGTGGAGACGGACATCGACCTGGCCACCGCCAACGACCTCACGATCCAGTGCACGGTCAACGGCCGGCAGCGCCAGCTCGGCCGCACCAGCGAGATGATCCACTCCATCGAGGATCTGATCGTGAACATCACCGAGGCCATGACGCTGCTCCCCGGCGACGTCATCCTCACGGGCACCCCGGCAGGCGTCGGGCCCCTCAACGTCGGCGACGAGGTCGCCGTCACCATCGAAGGCATCGGCACTCTCACCAACAAGGTGATCAAGCGTGGCTAACGCGACTCCCGGCGACACCGTCCGGGTACGTTTCTGTCCCTCCCCGACCGGCAACCCCCACGTGGGCCTGGTCCGTACCGCTCTGTTCAACTGGGCCTACGCCCGGCACAACGGCGGCAGCCTGGTCTTCCGTATCGAGGACACCGACGCGGCTCGCGACTCGGAGGAGTCGTACGAGCAGCTGCTCGACTCGATGCGCTGGCTGGGCTTCGACTGGGACGAGGGCCCCGAGATCGGCGGCCCGCACGCGCCGTACCGCCAGTCGCAGCGCATGGACGTCTACAAGGACGTCGCGGCCAAGCTCCTGGACGCCGGCCACGCCTACCCCTGCTACTGCACCACCGAGGAGCTGGACACCCGCCGCGAGGCCGCCCGCGCCGCCGGCAAGCCGTCCGGCTACGACGGCCACTGCCGCGCACTGACCGGCGAGCAGATCGAGGCGTACGAGGCCGAAGGCCGTAAGCACATCGTCCGCTTCCGCATGCCGGACGAGGCCACCACCTTCACCGACCTGGTCCGCGGCGAGATCACGGTCCAGCCGGAGAACGTCACCGACTACGGCATCGTGCGCGCCAACGGCGCCCCGCTGTACACCCTGGTCAACCCGGTCGACGACGCCCTGATGGAGATCACCCACGTCCTGCGCGGCGAGGACCTGCTCTCCTCCACGCCCCGGCAGATCGCCCTCTACAAGGCGCTGATCGAGCTGGGCATCGCCCAGCGGATCCCCGCGTTCGGCCACCTGCCGTACGTGATGGGCGAGGGCAACAAGAAGCTCTCCAAGCGCGACCCGCAGGCGTCCCTCAACATCTACCGCGAGCGCGGCTTCCTCCCCGAGGGCCTGCTGAACTACCTGTCCCTCCTGGGCTGGTCGTTCTCCGCGGACCAGGACGTCTTCTCGATGCCCGACATGGTCGCGAAGTTCGACGTGGCGGACGTGAACCCGAACCCCGCCCGCTTCGACCTGAAGAAGGCCGAGGCGATCAACGCCGACCACATCCGCATGCTGGACGTGAAGACCTTCGCCGAGGCCTGCGAGCCCTGGCTGAAGGCCCCGCACGCCAACTGGGCCCCCGAGGACTTCGACGAGGCGGCCTGGGCGGCCATCGCCCCGCACGCCCAGACGCGCCTCAAGGTCCTCTCCGAGATCACGGCCAACGTCGACTTCCTGTTCCTGCCGGAGCCGGTCTTCGACGAGCCGAGCTGGACGAAGGCCATGAAGGAGGGCTCCGACGCCCTCCTGCGCACGGCCCGCGCCAAGCTGGAGGCGGCCGACTGGACCTCCCCCGACTCCCTCAAGGAGGCCGTCCTGGCCGCCGGCGAGGAGCACGGCCTCAAGCTGGGCAAGGCCCAGGCCCCGGTCCGCGTCGCCGTCACCGGCCGCACGATCGGCCTGCCCCTCTTCGAGTCCCTGGAGATCCTGGGCAAGGAGAAGACCCTGACCCGCATCGACGCGGCCCTGGCGAAGCTCACCGCCTGATCCGCCGGTACGCGAACGAAGGGCCCGGAAGCCGAGACGGCTCCCGGGCCCTTCGCATACCGTCGGTGCCATGCCCATCAAAGCCATGCCCATCAAAGCCGTGGTCTGGGACATCGACGATACGATCTTCGACTACGCGCGCGCCGACACCACCGGTATGCACGCGCACCTGACGGCCGAGGGGCTCCTGGAGCGGTACGAGTCAGCCGAGCGCGCCCTTGAGCGGTGGCGGCGCCTCACCGAGCTGCACTGGGCCCGCTTCGGCGCCGGAGGGGTCACCTTCGAGGCGCAGCGCCGCGACCGCGTGCGCGACTTCCTGGACGCCCCGGGGCTGAGCGACGCCGACGCCGACGCGTGGTTCCACCGTTACGTCGGTCACTACGAATCGGCCTGGTCGCTCTTCCCCGACACCCTGCCCACCCTGGACGCCCTCGCCGACGGCTACCGCCACGCGGTCCTCTCCAATTCCGCCCTCGTCGTCCAGGACCGCAAGCTGCGCCTCCTCGGCGTGCGCGACCGCTTCGAGGCCGTCCTGTGCGCCGCCGACCTCGGCGTCTCCAAGCCCGCCGCCGAGGCCTTCCACGCGGTCTGTACGACGCTGGGGCTGGCCCCCGCCGAGATCGCCTACGTCGGTGACCAGCCGGAGATCGACGCCAGGGGCGCCCGGGACGCGGGCCTCCTCGGGATCTGGCTCGACCGCAACGGCGCGGTGCGGGAAGGCCCCTCGGGCGTACACCGCATCACGCGCCTCTCCGAGCTTCCCGCGCTGCTGCGGACGGATACCCGTTTTGGAGCGCCGTCCACCTTCGGGTAATGTTCTTTCTGCGCCGCCCGAGAAGGCCGAAAGGTCCGGCAGGGAAGCGCAAGTCAAACAGAACCCCCACAGGGGGTTGCGTTTTGATGGCCTATGGTGTAATTGGCAGCACGACGGTTTCTGGTTCCGTTAGTCTAGGTTCGAGTCCTGGTAGGCCAGCTCGCAGAGCTCATCTGCAAATGTGGATCATGTCCACGAAGCCCCCGTTGTGTAGCGGCCTAGCACGCCGCCCTCTCAAGGCGGTAGCGCCGGTTCGAATCCGGTCGGGGGTACAGATCCTTCCCACGGGAACAGATCGGGTCGCACCCACTGTTCCTGATGCAGGATCGCTAGGGCCCCCGTTGTGTAGCGGCCTAGCACGCCGCCCTCTCAAGGCGGTAGCGCCGGTTCGAATCCGGTCGGGGGTACTGCTGGTCACGGACTCTGGTCTAGACCACATTGGGCTATGGTGTAATTGGCAGCACGACGGTTTCTGGTTCCGTTAGTTTAGGTTCGAGTCCTGGTAGCCCAGCTGGATCAAGTGAAGAAGCAAGATCCTTGCCCCCGTTGTGTAGCGGCCTAGCACGCCGCCCTCTCAAGGCGGTAGCGCCGGTTCGAATCCGGTCGGGGGTACAGAGACGACAAGGGGCCTTCCCACTGGGAGGGCCCCTTCGTCATTCCTCCGTACTCCCTTGCGCGTAGCGGCGGTTGGACTCCTCCGCCTGCGCGATCCGGCGCAGGGCGAGCAGCACCGGCTCGTACAGCACCGTCAGCGCCACCGCCGCCTCCAGCTGCTCGTCGGGCGACTCGTACCGCTCGATCAAGTCCAGGTCGGCCACGGCGAGTTGGTGACCCGAGCGGGCATAGGGCGCCAAGTCCTCGACGGCGCACGGGTATCCGAGCCGCGCCAGCGTCCCGACAGCGGTCACCAGCATCCGGTACGCCGGCGACTCGGCCGCGTAACCCTGGGCGTTCTCCCAGCCGAGCCGGGCGAGCAGCGCGTCCACCGTGCGGCGCGCCTCCTCCTGGGCCGCGTCGTCCCCGGCGGGCTCCGGGCCGTGCGGCAGGGCCCACACGGCCGTGCCGAGCCGGGAGTTGTGGTCCAGGGACTCGTCCTCCAGGGCGGCCAGCACCTCCCGCGCCGACGCGATCGGCACTCGGCCCACCTGGATCAGCGCCCGCACCAGCCGCAGCCGCTGGAGATGGGCGTCGTCGTACTCGGCCTGGGTCGCCGTCACACGACGGCCCGGCGGCAGCAGTCCCTCGCGCAGGTAGTACTTGATCGTGGCCGTGGGGACCCCGCTGCGCCGGCCCAGCTCCGCCAGTCTCATCGGCTCGTACTCCTCTTGCGTCTGCCCTTGCGTCTCCCTTTGGGGAGTGGCACTATCCAATCATGGATAGCGGGGCTATCCAATGTTCGGCCAGGGCTCTACCAAGGGGGAACCGTCATGAGCGACAAGCCGATCGAAGGGCGCATGACCGCCGAGGCGACGGGTGAGGTGGTCGTCTTCCACATCGGGATGCGCGTCAACAAATTCCTTGCCGTGCGCAGCTGGTGGCCCGTCTTCCTGGCCATGCCGCGCATGCTCAAGGAACTGTCGAAGGACCCGGAGAGCGGGATGCTCGGATTCCGGCTGCTGCTCGGCGGGCCGCGTCTGATGTACGTCGTCCAGTACTGGGAGTCGCAGGAGAAGCTGCTGGCCTACTCGGCGGCACAGGACAAGGCCCACCGGCCCGCGTGGGCGGCCTTCAACCGGCGTGTCCGGGAAGGCAAGGGGAAGGTCGGCTTCTGGCACGAGACGTATGTCGTGCCGGCCGGCGCCCATGAGGCGGTGTACGTCAACATGCCGGCATTCGGCTTGGGGAAGGCCACCGGCGTGATCCCGGTGGGCCGCCGCGGGGAGCGGGCGGCCGATCGTCTCGGGGCGGCCTGAGGGACTTCGGGGAGTACGCGGGGAGTGAGTGCGCGGGGAGTGCGCGTTCGGAGGGGCCGCCGCGGCGTTGGGGCGGCCCCTCCGGCGTACGTACGTCAGCTGGAGCGGCGCAGGGCCTCGGAGAGGCGGCCGGCCGCGTCGATGACCGCCTGGGCGTGCATGCGGCCCGGGTGGCGGGTCAGGCGCTCGATCGGTCCGGAGACCGAGACGGCGGCGACCACGCGGTTCGAGGGACCCCGCACGGGCGCGGAGACGGACGCGACGCCCGGCTCCCGCTCGCCGATCGACTGGGCCCAGCCCCGACGGCGTACGCCCGATAGGGCCGTCGCCGTGAAGCGGGCGCCCTGGAGGCCCCGGTGCAGGCGCTCCGGCTCCTCCCAGGCCATCAGGATCTGGGCGGACGAGCCCGCCTTCATGGTGAGCGTCGAGCCGACCGGGACCGTGTCCCGCAGGCCCGAGAGGCGCTCCGCCGCCGCCACGCAGATGCGCATGTCGCCCTGGCGGCGGTAGAGCTGCGCGCTCTCGCCCGTCACGTCGCGCAGATGCGTGAGGACCGGGCCCGCCGTGGCGAGCAGGCGGTCCTCGCCCGCCGCCGCCGCGAGCTCGGAGAGGCGCGGGCCGAGAATGAAACGGCCCTGCATGTCCCGCGCCACCATCCGGTGGTGTTCCAGTGCCACGGCCAGTCGGTGGGCCGTGGGTCGTGCGAGTCCGGTGGCCGCGACCAACCCCGCGAGGGTGGCCGGACCGGACTCCAGGGCGCTCAGGACGAGAGCCGCCTTGTCGAGAACGCCGACGCCGCTAGAGTTGTCCATGCGTCGATACTCACGTCTCACTCTGTGAAACGCAAGTTCAATTTTCCGTGGAACGCGCCACTCTGTACGAGCGATCCGCGGACCAACGGATTTCGCAGCCGACGTGCGGTACGAGGGGTACGCGCGTCGGCGGACAGATTCTCTAGTTGGGCCGGCGATGCGGCCGGTCGGAGGGAAAGCGATGGGTAGGACACTCGCGGAGAAGGTCTGGGACGACCACGTCGTCCGGCGCGCCGAGGGCGAGCCCGACCTCCTCTACATCGATCTGCACCTGCTGCACGAGGTGACCAGCCCCCAGGCCTTCGACGGCCTGCGGCAGGCCGGCCGGCAGGTGCGGCGGCTCGACCTCACCATCGCGACCGAGGATCACAACACCCCGACCCTCGAAATCGACAAGCCCATCGCCGACCCGGTCTCGCGGGCGCAGCTGGAGACGCTGCGCAAGAACTGCGCCGACTTCGGCGTGCGCCTGCACCCGCTGGGCGACGTCGAGCAGGGCGTGGTCCACGTGGTGGGACCGCAGCTGGGCCTGACGCAGCCGGGCACCACCGTGGTCTGCGGCGACTCCCACACCTCCACGCACGGCGCCTTCGGCGCGCTGGCGTTCGGCATCGGCACCTCGCAGGTCGAGCACGTGCTCGCCACCCAGACGCTGCCGATGGCCCGCCCCAAGACCATGGCCATCACCGTCGACGGCGAACTGCCCGACGGCGTCACGGCCAAGGACCTGATCCTCGCCATCATCGCGAAGATCGGCACCGGCGGCGGCCAGGGCTACGTCCTGGAGTACCGCGGCCCGGCCATCGAGAAGCTCTCGATGGAGGCCCGGATGACCATCTGCAACATGTCCATCGAGGCGGGCGCCCGCGCGGGCATGATCGCCCCGGACCGCACCACCTTCGACTACCTCCAGGGCCGCGACCACGCCCCGCGCGGCGAGGACTGGGACGCCGCGGTGGCGTACTGGAAGACCCTCAAGACGGACGACGACGCGGTCTTCGACGCCGAGGTGTACATCGACGCCGCCTCGCTCGCGCCGTTCGTCACCTGGGGTACCAACCCGGGCCAGGGCGCGCCCCTGTCGGGACACGTCCCCGATCCCGCTTCGTACGAAGACGCCTCGGAGCGCTACGCCGCCGAAAAGGCCCTGGAGTACATGGGGTTGGCCGCCGGGCAGGCGCTGCGCGACATCAAGGTCGACACCGTCTTCGTAGGTTCCTGCACCAACGGCCGCATCGAGGACCTGCGCGCGGCCGCCTCCATCGTCCAGGGCCGCAAAGTTGCCGACGGCGTACGGATGCTGGTCGTCCCCGGCTCTGTCCGGGTCTCCCTGCAGGCCGTCGCGGAGGGCCTGGACAAGGTCTTCACCGCCGCCGGCGCCGAATGGCGGCACGCGGGCTGCTCGATGTGCCTGGGCATGAACCCCGACCAACTGGCCCCCGGCGAGCGCTCGGCGTCCACGTCCAACCGCAACTTCGAGGGCAGGCAGGGCAAGGGAGGCCGCACCCACCTGGTCTCCCCCCAGGTCGCCGCCGCCACCGCGGTCACCGGCCGGCTGACCTCGCCCGCCGACCTGACCGACGCCCCCGTGACCGCCGGAGTCTGAGAGCCATGGAAGCATTCACCACCCACACCGGCCGGGCCGTTCCGCTGCGCCGCAGCAACGTCGACACCGACCAGATCATCCCCGCCCACTGGCTGAAGAAGGTCACCAGGGACGGCTTCGAGGACGGGCTCTTCGAGGCCTGGCGCAAGGACGAGAAGTTCGTCCTCAACCGGCCCGAGCGGCAGGGTGCCACCGTCCTGGTCGCCGGACCCGACTTCGGCACCGGCTCCTCGCGCGAGCACGCCGTGTGGGCCCTGCAGAACTACGGTTTCAAGGCGGTCGTCTCCTCCCGCTTCGCCGACATCTTCCGCGGCAACTCGCTGAAGAACGGCCTGCTCACCGTCGTACTCGACCAGAAGGTCGTGGACGCGCTGTGGGAGCTGACCGAGAGCGACCCGCAGGCCGAGGTCACCGTCGACCTCCAGGACCGCCAGGTCCGCGCGCAGGGCATCACCGCCGACTTCGAACTCGACGAGAACGCCCGCTGGCGGCTCCTGAACGGCCTGGACGACATCAGCATCACGCTGCGGAACGAGCCGGACATCGCCGCGTACGAGACCGGGCGCCCCGCGTACAAGCCGCGGACCGCGCGGGTCTGACACCGCGCAACAACCGCAACGCCCTGATGTACCCCCAATCGTGGACGGTTGGGGGTACTTCTGTGTGTGGGTCCCGAGAGGTGCCCGATGACCTGAACGGGTGGACTCAACTCCCTTGATTCGGACGGAAGAAGAGGCCGGAAATCCCCTTGTACTCGGCCGGACCGGGTACCCTCATGAGGGCGGTGAACGGCGGTAGTTACCCCCTGCGGAGGCGACAACTCGCCCCAGATGGCACAATCGGTGCATGGGACGCGACAGCCAACTCGAGCTCTACAGGCTCGTCGCCGACCAACTGAAGGAAGCGCACTCACGAGTGCGTGCACTGCAAGTCCCGGAGGGCGTACGGATGGCGCTGACCCGGAAGCTGCTGGTCATTACGGCCGCGGCCAAACACGATCTCGCCGATGCGGCAAGGCGTCTGGAGCGATTGATGGCGTCCCTCGACGAAGCTGACGAGGGCCGATTCCCCGAAGACACCTGAGCCTCAAGCCTCAACGGGCCTTCGAGGAACTCCGAGATGGGCCAGTTCGTTGCGGCACAAGGGTGATTAGGCCGTTTCGTGTTTGATTTGCGGTATATATCTGCCTAACGTGCGAAAAAGCCGGAGTATTTCGCTCCCGGCAATGTCTCCGAAGGGGAAGACGTGAACAAGGCGCAGCTCGTAGAAGCGATTGCCGACAAGGTGGGAGGCCGCCAGCAGGCCGCCGACGCCGTCGACGCGGTACTGGACGCCGTCGTCCGTGCCGTGGTCAGCGGGGACCGTGTTTCGGTCACCGGCTTCGGCTCGTTCGAGAAGGTCGACCGCCCGGCCCGTTACGCCCGCAACCCGCAGACCGGGGAGCGTGTGCGGGTCAAGAAGACCTCGGTGCCGCGCTTCCGCGCCGGCCAGGGTTTCAAGGACCTGGTGAGCGGCTCGAAGAAGCTGCCGAAGAACGACGTCGCGGTCAAGAAGGCCCCCAAGGGCAGCCTGACCGGCGGTGCTTCGGCGACGGTCAAGAAGGCCGCGGCCAAGAAGGCGACCACCGCCAAGAAGGCGGCCGCGAAGAAGGCCGCACCGGCCGCCAAGAAGGCCACGCCGGCGAAGAAGACGACGGCGACGGCGAAGAAGGCCACGGCGACGGCGAAGAAGACCACCGCCAAGAAGGCCACCGCGACGCCGACGGCGACGAAGGCCGCGGCCAAGAAGACCACCACCAAGAAGGCCGCACCGGCCGCCAAGAAGGCCACGCCGGCGAAGAAGACCACGGCGCCGGCGAAGAAGGCCACGGCCAAGAAGGCGCCCGCCAAGAAGTCCACGGCGCGCAAGACGACCGCCAAGAAGGCCACCGCCCGCAAGAAGTAAGGGCACAGGGCACTCACGCGCCGGGCCGGACTCCCACGGGGGAGCCCGGCCCGCGTCGTGTGTCCACGGAACGCCACGGGACGCCTTTCGATCCGGCCTCGGAACGTCTTCGGCCCGGCTCGGAACGTCTTCGACCCGGTCTCAGAACGTCTGGAGCGTCACCAAGGTGATGCGGCGCGCCGCGCCCTCGCCGTCGACCTCGATCCGCACCCGCTGGCCCGGCCGCAGCAGCCGCAGCCCGCCCGCGTCGAACGCGGGGGCCTCGAAGGGCACCGGAGTGCCGTCGTCGAGCAGCACGCTGCCGCTGCGGGTCTCGGAGTCGTACGTATACGCGGTCGCCTGCATGGAAGCAGCGTACTCAGTCGGCGATGAGCAGCCTGGCGGCGGCCGTCGTGGTGCGCGGACCCACGCCCAGCGCGAGGGCGGCGCGCAGGTCCTCTCCGGTATCCACGTCCTGGCGTACGGAATCGACGCCGACGAGCGTCAGTTCCACGGCACCGGACGCCGTGTGCCGAGCGCGGGACGCCGTGCCGAATGCGGGGCGCAATTCCATTCCGCCCACCGCGGTCAGCAGTGTCGTCCCGATTCCGGCGGCGTCCGGCAGAAATGCGCGGGGAAATGGAGCGGCCTTGTCAAGGACGCGGGCCAATTCCATGGGGCGCAGCGCAGGCAGATCGGCGTTCAGGGCGGCGACGGACGCTTCGGGCCGTTCGGCGCGTACGGCCGCCGCTCCGTGCCGGAGGGCGGCGTTCAGGCCTTCTCCCGGTTCGTCCGGGACGATCCGGGCGCCCAGCGCCGCCAGCTCGCGGCGCGCGAGAGCGTCGTCCGTGACGACCGCCACATCCCGTACCGCCGGGCACGCCACCGCGGCGGCCACGGTGTCCTGCGCGAACGCCAGGGCGAGGCCCGGGCGCAAACCGTCGCCGGCGGTGGCGGTAAGCCTGCTCTTGGCGCGCGCCAGCGGTTTCAGGGGTATGACCAGGGTCCACTGCACGGGCGCTCCGTCCTTGTCGTCGGCCTATTGTGGCCCGCTTGTCGCAGGGGCGGTGGTGGGAGACGGGTCGAAAGGGGTGCGGCGCATAGCGCCTCGTCGCAAGGGCGGTGGTGGGAGACGGGTCGAAAGGGTGCGGCGCATAGCGCCTCGTCGCAAGGGCGGTGGTGGGAGACGGGTGGGCGTACGGTGTTCTCGACAGACCGGCAGCCTGGGCGACACTTGTGCGGCCGACAGGCTCATGGAGGAAGGTGTCCGCGTGTCCCGCCGCAGAATCGGCTTCTGGTACCGCCTGGCGGCGGTCATCGCAAAACCGCCGCTGGTGGTTCTGTTCAAGCGGGACTGGCGTGGAATGGAACACATTCCGGCCGACGAAGGTTTCATCACGGCGGTGAATCACAACTCGCATATCGACCCGTTGTCGTACGCACACTTCCAGTACAACACCGGCAGGGTGCCGCGTTTCCTGGCAAAGGACGGTCTTTTCAAGGCGGGCTTTGTCGGGCGGGTCATGAAGGGTACGGGCCAGATCCCCGTCTACCGCGAGACCACGAACGCGCTCGACGCCTTCCGTGCAGCGGTCGCCGCCATCAAGCGCGGCGAGTGCGTCGCGTTCTATCCCGAGGGCACGCTCACCAGGGACCCCGACATGTGGCCGATGACGGCCAAGTCGGGTGCCGCGCGGGTCGCTCTGGAGACCAGGTGCCCGGTGATCCCCGTCGCGCAGTGGGGCGCCAACCTCGCGCTGCCGCCGTACAGCAAGAAGCCCTCGTTCTTCCCGCGCAAGACCCTTCAGGTGAAGGCCGGGGCCCCCGTCGACCTGTCGCGCTTCTACGGCAAGGAGCCGACGCCCGAGGTGCTCCGCGAGGCGACCGAGGCCATCATGGCCGCGATCACCGAGCTCCTTGAGGAGATCCGGGGCGAGAAGGCCCCCGACCGGCCGTACGATCCGCGCCGGGCACGGCTGGAGCAGCGACGCAAGGCGGCGGCCCGCAACGCCGCTCGGAGCGGCACCGGGGGCACGACACAGAGCACCGCGGAAAACGCCACACAGAGCCCCATCCAGAGCACCACACAGAGCCCCACCCAGAGCACCTCGGAGGACAGCAAGTGACGAACCCCGTGAACTCGGCAGGTTCCGTGAAGGCCGCCGTCTTCGGAACGGGCTCCTGGGGTACGGCATTCGGCATGGTGCTCGCCGACGCGGGGTGCGACGTCACCCTGTGGGGCCGTCGCGCCGAACTCGCCGACGCGGTCAACTCCACGCGGACCAACCCGGACTACCTCCCCGGCGTCGAACTCCCCGAGAACCTCAGGGCGACCACCGACCCGGCCGAGGCCGCCGCGGGCGCCGACTTCACCGTCCTCGCCGTGCCCTCGCAGACGTTGCGCGGCAACCTCGCCGCGTGGGCGCCGCTGCTGGCTCCTGAGACCGTCCTCGTCTCCCTCATGAAGGGCGTCGAGCTGGGTTCCGCGATGCGCATGAGCGAGGTCATCGGCGACGTCACGAAGGTGCCGGGCGACCGCGTCGCCGTCGTCACCGGCCCCAACCTCGCCCGCGAGATCGCCGCCCGGCAGCCCGCGGCCGCCGTGGTCGCCTGCCGGGACGAAGCGGTCGCCCAGCGTCTCCAGAGGGCCTGCCACACGCCGTACTTCCGCCCGTACACCAACACGGACGTGGTCGGCTGCGAGCTGGGCGGCGCCGTCAAGAACGTCATCGGCCTCGCCGTCGGCATCGCGGACGGCATGGGTCTCGGCGACAACGCCAAGGGTTCGCTCATCACGCGCGGCCTCGCCGAGACCACCCGCCTCGGGCTCGCCATGGGCGCCGACCCGCTGACGTTCTCCGGCCTCGCGGGCCTGGGTGACCTGGTGGCCACCTGCTCCTCGCCGCTCTCGCGCAACCACACCTTCGGCACCAACCTCGGCAAGGGCATGACCCTGGAGGAGACCATCGCGGTCACCAAGCAGACCGCCGAGGGCGTCAAGTCCTGTGAGTCGGTGCTGGATCTGGCCCGCAGGCACGGCGTCGACATGCCCATCACGGAGACCGTCGTAGGCATCGTCCACGACGGCACGCCCCCGGTGGTGGCCCTCAAGGAGCTCATGTCGCGCAGCGCGAAGCCCGAGCGTCGCTGACTGTTTTTCGGGCAGCGGGTACGCTCAACGCGATATGAGCAGCGAGAACCTCCCCCTGAGCCCTGAAGCGAGCCCCGAGGCGCGCTCCGAGAAGCCGCTCCGCAAGCCGCGCGTGGCCGTCGTGTTCGGCGGCCGCAGCTCGGAGCACGGCATCTCCGTGGTGACGGCCGGCGCCATCCTGAGCGCCATCGACCGCACCAAGTACGACGTCCTGCCCATCGGTATCACCACGGACGGCCGTTGGGCGCTGACTGCGGACGAGCCCGAGCGGATGGCCATCACCGACCGCAGGATGCCGAGCGTCGCCGAGATCGTCGACTCCATGGAGGGCGGCGTCGTACTGCCGCTCGACCCGGGCAACCGCGAGGTCGTCTACAGCGAGCCCGGCTCCGTGCCCAAGGCACTCGGCGAGGTCGACGTCGTCTTCCCCATGCTGCACGGTCCCTACGGAGAGGACGGCACCCTCCAGGGCCTGCTGGAACTCTCCGGAGTGCCGTACGTCGGCTCCGGTGTCCTCGCCTCGGCCGTCGGCCAGGACAAGGACTACATGAAGCGGGTGTTCACGTCCTTCGGGCTGAACGTCGGCCCCTACCTGGTGATCCGCCCGCGCGAGTGGAGCCAGGACGAGGCGGGCGCCCGGCAGCGCGTCGCGGACTTCGTGGGCGAGCACGGCTGGCCGCTGTTCATCAAGCCCGCGCGCGCGGGCTCCTCGATCGGCATCACGAAGGTCGACTCCTTCGAGGGCCTCGACGAGGCGATCGCCGAGGCCCAGCGCCACGACCCGAAGATCCTCGTCGAGGCGCTCCTCCGCGGCCGTGAGATCGAGTGCGGCGTCCTGGAGTTCGAGGACGGCCCGCGCGCGAGCGTCCCGGCCGAGATCCCACCGGTGCAGGCGCACGACTACTACGACTTCGACGCGAAGTACATCGACTCGACGCCCGGCATCGTGCCCGCCCCGCTGACGCCCGAGCAGACCGCGGAGATCCAGCGGCTCGCGGTCGAGGCGTTCGAGGCGGCGTCCTGCGAGGGCCTGGTGCGCGCGGACTTCTTCCTCACCGAGGACGGCCGGTTCGTGATCAACGAGATCAATACGATGCCGGGCTTCACGCCCATCTCGATGTACCCGCAGATGTGGGAGAAGAGCGGCGTCGGCTACGCGGAGCTGGTGGACCGCCTCATCCAGGCGGCGCTGAACCGCTCGACAGGGCTGCGCTGACGCGTCCCTACGGGCGTACCGGCCCACGGGACCACGGGCCTACGGGGTCAGGCGATTCCCTTGGGGACGGTCTTCTTGATGGGGGCGGCGAAGTCCGTGAGCGGGCCGAGGCCGTCCCCCGTGCGCTCCTCGGGCAGCGTCACCTCCACGTAGGCGAGCCGTGCCCCCGTGGTGAAGGTGTACGAGCCGTCGTCGCGCTTCTGCAGAAGCCAGGCGACGCCGTTCACCCGCACGCCGTTCTTCTCGGCATACGCGGGATCAATCATCTCGGGGGGCCGCTCCACCCCGCAGCGCAGTATGATCGCCGGGTCTCCCCACCCGGCGGTCAACTCCGACTTCGGTCCGGGGTCGGTGCGCCCCAACCCGTCGATTTCCTTCGGGAGCTGCTCGTGCAGGTCCCGGCAGAGCCCGGCGGCCTTCGCGTCCGGGGACGGAACCACCACCGACGCCCCGTCGTCCGTAGCTGAGCAGGCCGCCGTCGTGATCGACAGGGCGAGAGCGGACGTTCCTATGAGGCAGCGGCGCCGGAGACGAGCGATGTTCACCGGGTCAGGGTAGACGGGGGCTACAAGTGCACGACCGGGCAGGTCAGAGTTCGGGTGATGCCGTCCACTTGCTGGACCTTGGCGACCACCATGCGGCCGAGCTCGTCCACCGTGTCCGCCTGTGCGCGCACGATGACATCGTAGGGACCGGTCACGTCCTCGGCCTGGATCACTCCGGGGATCTTGCCGATCAGCTCGGCGACGGTCGACGCCTTGCCGACCTCTGTCTGGATCAGGATGTACGCCTGTACCACGGAACCTCCAGGGCGGCGACGAGGATCATGTGGGGGAAAGAGACGCAACGGTACCGCGTCGCCACTCGCCACGGGGAGACCCGGGCGAGCTGTGGCGCGCACATCGTGGCGGACGGACAGCACAAGTCGACGCTCACGTCGACCGTACCGACGACAGTGACGGCTCGCGACCGGGGGCCGGGCAGCGTGAAAGGGCATGGTGAGACTCGGTGAAGGGAACCGTGGGCGAGTTGGGGGAGTTCGGGCTCATCAGAGAGCTCACCTCGCGGCTCACCTCGACTCCGGCCGTACGGCTCGGTCCTGGCGATGATGCCGCGGTCGTGTCCGCTCCGGACCGCAGGGTCGTGGCGAGCACCGACATCCTCCTGGAGGGGCGGCACTTCCGCCGTGACTGGTCCACCGCCTACGACGTGGGCCGCAAGGCCGCCGCGCAGAACCTCGCCGACATCGCGGCCATGGGCGCCGTGCCGACCGCGCTCCTGCTCGGCCTGGTCGTCCCCGCCGAGCTGCCCGCCAGCTGGCCCATCGAGCTGATGGACGGCCTCAGGGACGAGTGCCAGGTCGCGGGCGCGGCCGTCGTGGGCGGCGACGTCGTCCGCGGCGACACCATCACCGTCGCGATCACCGCTCTCGGCGATCTGCGCAACCACGAGCCGGTCACGCGCGCGGGCGCGCAGCCCGGCGATGTCGTCGCCGTCACCGGCTGGCTGGGCTGGTCGGCCGCCGGGCACGCGGTGCTCTCCCGCGGCTTCCGCTCGCCGCGCGCCTTCGTGGAGGCCCACCGCAGGCCCGAGCCGCCCTACCACGCGGGCCCCGCGGCCGCCGGTCTCGGCGCGACGTCCATGACGGACGTGAGCGACGGGCTCATCGCCGACCTGGGCCACATCGCCGAGTCGAGCAAGGTACGCATCGACATCCGCTCCGGAGACGTCGACGTGCCCTCGCAGATGAACGACATCGGCCAGGCCGTCGGCGTCGACCCGCTCCAGTGGGTGCTCAACGGCGGCGAGGACCACGCGATCGTGGCGACCTTCCCGCCCGACGTGAAGCTGCCCGCCCGCTGGAAGGTCATCGGCGAGGTCCTCAACCCCTCGGCGCTGCCCCAGGTGACCGTGGACGGCGCCCCCTGGACCAGCAAGGGCTGGGACCACTTCGGGGACAACGGAGACGCGGAGTGACCCCGCCCCCGCGGGTGCTCACCGTCGCCGGCTCAGACTCCGGGGGCGGCGCGGGCATCCAGGCCGACCTGAAGACGATGCTGGCCCTCGGTACGCACGGCATGAGCGTCGTCACGGCCGTCACCGCGCAGAACTCGCTGGGCGTGCAGGGGTTCTGGGAGCTGCCGGCCGAGGCGGTGCGGGCCCAGTACCGCAGCGTCGTCGACGACATCGGCGTACAGGCCGTGAAGACCGGCATGCTCGCCTCGGCCGAACTGGTCGAGACCGTCGCCGACTTGCTCGCGGGCACCGACGCGCCCGCCGTCGTCGACCCGGTCGGCGTCTCCAAGCACGGCGACTCGCTGCTCGCGGCCTCCGCCCTGGACTCCGTACGCACGAAGCTGCTGCCGGTGGCCACCCTCGCCACGCCCAACCTCGACGAGGTCGCCCAGCTCACCGGCGTCGAGGTCACCTCCGAGGACGACATGCGGCGCGCGGCCGCCGCCGTCCT
Organism: Streptomyces sp. NPDC003379; assembly: GCF_053589195.1. Taxonomy (NCBI): domain Bacteria; kingdom Bacillati; phylum Actinomycetota; class Actinomycetes; order Kitasatosporales; family Streptomycetaceae; genus Streptomyces; species Streptomyces sp. NPDC003379. The sequence goes on from NZ_JBSFRK010000006.1 coordinate 51,625, forward strand.
CGCGTACGGCCCGAAGTGGGTGCTCATCAAGGGCGGCCATCTGCGCGGCGACGCCGTGGACCTGCTCACCGACGGCTCCGAGGAGCACGTGCTGCGCGCCCCGCGCCACGACAACCGCCACACGCACGGCACCGGCTGCACCCTCGCCAGCGCCATCGCGGCGCAGCTGGCGAAGGGACGGAGCGTTCCGGAGGCCGTCGCGTCGGCCAAGGAGTACGTCACCGGGGCGATCGCCGCCGGGTTCGCGTTCGGCGGGGGGATCGGGCCGGTCGATCACGGCTGGCGGTTCAGGGAGGCGTAGCCCTCCGCGGGCTGCCGGGCGTAGTCCTTGAGCGTGAGATCGCTCGCGGCCTTCTCCGTCAGCCTCTTGAAGAAGCCCGCGAGGAGGCGGGAGCCGAGCAGGCGGTACGCGCGGTCGCGGCTGCGGATCTTCTTCTGTGAGGGCGGGGCGAGGAAGGGGCCCGCGTTGCCCGAGATCTTCTGGCAGCCCTTGGCGTAGGCGCTGATCTCCGCCTCGTACGCGGCGAAGCCGACCCGGTGGTCGCCCCGCGCGGCGGCCAGCTCCCCGGCCAGGACGTACGCGCCGACCAGCGCCGTACCCGTGCCGATGCCGCCCATCGTGGCGCCGTACCCCGCGTCCCCCAGGAGCACCACACGGCCCTCGGAGAGCCTGTCGACGTGGATCTGCGCGATGGCGTCGAAGTAGAGGTTCTCGGCGCCCTCAAGGCCCTCCAGGACCTGTGCGGCGTGTGTCCAGCCCATGCCCGCGAACTTCTCGGCGAGGATCGCCTTCTGCCGGCCGACGTCGTGGCGGTTGTACGCGAGCCGCTCGGACCCGAAGACCAGGGCCGCGCCCGCCCTCTCCGGGTCGCCGTCGTAGTTGTTGATCATGAGGGTGCGGCCGGGCTCGGTGTAGATGCGGGCGGTGCGGTCCAGCCCCAGGCGGTTGGGCAGGTCGAAGCCCGCCACGTAGTAGCCGAGGAACCGCAGGTACCGGGACTCGTCACCGAAGACGAGGCGGCGCGTGTGCGAGTGCAGACCGTCGGCGCCGACGACGAGGTGGAAGCGGCGGGGAGCGCCGTGGTCGAAGGTCACGTCGATGCCTTCGGAGTCCTCGGTCAGCGAGGCGATGGAGTCCCCGAAGACGTACTCCACGCGGTCCCGGGTGCGCTCGTACAGGATTTTGGAGAGATCGCCGCGGAAGATCTCCACATCGCCGCTCATCAGGAACGCGGGCAGATCCACGCGTTCCTTGTCGTCGGCTTCGACGATGGTCTGGCGGCCCATGTGCGTCTGGCGGCGGTGGATCTCGTCCCAGACGCCCATGCGCCGCAGCACGGTCCGGTGCACGTCGCCGCGGAAGTCGACCGCGAAGCCGCCCTCGCGCAGGGCGGGCGCCTTCTCAAGGACGGTGACGTTCGCGCCGTAGCGGGAGAGCCACAGGGCGAGCGCGGGGCCCGCGACGCTGGCCCCGGAGATCAGGACGTCCAGGTGGGCGAGGCTGTGGGTGGCGGTCTGTGTCGTGCTCGTCGCTGTCGTCATGCCACGAGCTTCGGGGTGGGCGCTGACCGTCCGCCTACCGTCCCCTTACCGCCGCTGACCGCAGCTCCCGACCCCGCTCGAAGGCCTTCTCGTACGCCTCCGGAGAGAGCCGCCCACGCGCCGACCGCTCCACGGGTACGACATCGGGGTCGTCGGCGATGAGAGTGCCGCGCAGACCGTGGGCGGCGCCCAGAAGCCGGGCGGCCTCCTCGGGGCACGGGGCGACGGCCGCCAACGCCTCGGCGACCTCGGCCAGTTCACCGGTGTCCGAGGCGAGGACGCGGGCCTGCTCGAACCAGTCGGCCGCCTCCGTGGAACGGGCCTCGGCGAGCGCGGTACGGCCGAGCCCCACCAGGGTCCGCACGCTCTCGCCCAGGCTGAACCAGTTGGCGGCACACGCCTCCAGAGCCGCTTCGTAGTGCTCACGCGCGCGTGCCGTGTCTCCGGAGAGCCGCGCCACGTCCCCGAGGCCGCGCCGCGCGGTCGCCACCTTGTCGGGCACGCCCGTGGTGCGGGCCAGGGCCGCCGAGTGCGCGTAATGGGCGGCGGCGCCTTCGAAGTCGCCGGCGTGCAGCAGGACCGTGCCGCGCCGGTGCAGCAGATCGGCGGTCTCTTCGGGGGCGGCCAACTCGCGTACGTACGTGAGACCTTCGTCCAGCATCCCAAGGGCCCGCTCCCGCTCGCCCCGCCAGTCGGCGAACATCCCCAGCGGATCGAGGCAGTTGGCCATGCCCCAGCGGTCCCCTGTCGTCCGGAAACCCGCGAGGGCGTGGGCGAACGCCGTCTCGGACGCGTCGGCGCGGCCCGCGAACAGCTCCTGGAAGCCCCGGCCGAGGTCGAGGAGAGCCACACTCCAGGGGTGGTCGCCGACCTGGGCCCGTACCCGGTCCTCCATGGCGCGCGCGGGGCCGCCCGCCACCGACCAGAGCACCACGAGGTGCGGCAGCCGCAGAGGTCCCTGCAACTCCGCGAGCAGGCCGTCCGCGCGCGCGAGGCGCTCCGGTTCCGTGGGATCGGCGCCGTCGCCCGCGATCGTGTTGATCATGCACAGGACGTACTCCTCGGCGAGATCCTTCGGAGGCTCGGTGCCCACCGCGTCGAGCAGTTCGCGGGCGAGGAGCGTCCGCTCTCCGTAGAGGCCGCGCAGCCGCCAGAACCAGGAGAGCGCCGCCATCAGCCGGAGCCCGCCATGCGGGTCGGTGCCGGTCAGATGGCGCAGCGCGGCGTCCAGATTGCCGTGCTCGGCGGCGAGCCCCGCCAGCCAGGGGAGCTGCTCGCGTCCGCGCAGCCGCGGTTCGGCCAGCTCGGCCAGGTCCAGGAAGTACGCGGCGTGCGCGGCCCGCAACCGGTCCTCCTCGCCCGCTTCGGCGAGGTGCCGGGCGCAGAACGCGTGGATGGTCCGCAGCATGCCGTACCGCCCGTCGGCCACGTCGAGGAACGACTTCTCCGCGAGGGAGGCCAGCAGATCCTCCGGATACGGGATCCCGCAGACGGCCTCCACGGCGGCCGCGGTGGCGCCTCCGGAGAACACCGTCAGGCGGCGGGCCAGCTCCCGCTCCTCGTCGTCGAGCAGCTCCCAGCTCCACTCCACGACCGCGTGCAGGGTGCGGTGGCGCGGTGCCTTCGTGCGGTCGCCGCGCGAGAGCAGCCGGAAGCGGTCGCCGAGGCGGGCGGCGAGCTCGTCCAGGGTGAGTGTGCGCAGCCGGGCGGCGGCCAGCTCGATGGCGAGCGGCAGCCCGTCGAGGGCCGCGCAGATCTCGGCGACGAGCCGTTCACCGTCCCCGGCGCCGAGTCCTTCCAGGTCGGGCCGTACGGCGGCCGCCCGGTCCGCGAAGAGCCGGGCCGCGGGTCCGGCGTCGAGCGGCGGCACCGGCCACAGGACCTCGCCGGTGATCCCGAGCCCCTCCCGGCTGGTGGCGAGGACGCGCACACCGGGGCAGGCCCCGAGCAGCAGCCCGGCGACCCGGGCCGCCTCGTCGACGAGGTGCTCGCAGTTGTCCAGGACGAGCAGCAGCTCACGGCCGTGCAGCGCGGACAGCAACCGCTCGGCGGTGTCGCCGCCCGGCGCGTGGAAGCCGTCCCGCACCCCGAGCGCGGTGAGGATCGCGTACGTCACCTGGGCCCCTTCGGCGAGCGGCGCCAGCTCCACGTAGCAGACGTCGGGCAGCGCGCGGGCGGCCTCGATCGCCAGCCGCGTCTTGCCCGCGCCGCCCGGCCCGGTGAGCGTGACGAGCCGGGCCCCGGGCAGCAGGGCGCCGATCCGCGCGAGCTCGTCGGCCCGCCCGATGAACCGCGTCAACTGCGCGGGCACTCCCCGCTGCCGGGTCGGCTCCCGGCCCTGGAGCAGCTCCAGGTGGAGCGCGGACAGCTCGGCCGAGGGGGCGGCGCCCAGTTCGTCGGCGAGGGTGCGCCGGGCGTCCTCGTAGGCGGTGAGCGCCTCCGCGGGCCGCCCCGCCGCGTGCAGCGCCCGCATGAGCTGGGCGTGGAGCCGCTCGCTCAGCGGATGCGCGGCGGTCAGCTCGCGCAGCTCCGGTACGAGTTCGGGGCCGCCGCCCAGCGCGAGGTCAGCCTGGACGCGGTCCCGCGTGGCGGCAAGCCGCAGCTCATCGAGACGGGCGACGGACGCATGGGCGTCCGGAAGGTCGGCGAGGGCAGGGCCGTGCCACAGGCCGAGCGCCTCCCTCAGAAGCGCGGCGGCCCCGGCGTGGTCCCCGGAGCCGAGCGCCCGGCGTCCCTCACGGGCGAGGCGCTCGAAGCGGTGCAGGTCGACGTCCTCCGGGGAGACGGCGAGACGGTAGCCCGTGGGGAGGGCCTCGATGTCAAGCCCCAGACGCTTGCGCAGTCGGGAGACCTGGGACTGCAGGGCGTTCGCGGCGCCCGCCGGCGGTTCGTCCCCGTAGAGCCCGTCGATGAGCCGCTCCACGGAGACGGCACGCCCCGCGTCCAGGAGCAGCAGGGTGAGCAGCGCGCGGGGGCGCGGTCCGCCGGGGTCCAGGGGGACGCCGTCGCGGGAGCGTATGTCGAGGGGACCGAGAATGCCGAAGCGCATCCGCCAGATTCTGACAGGCGGCTACGCGCGTGGGCGCACGAAAAAGCCGGCTCCCCGAGGGGAGCCGGCTGATTCAGCAACCAGCTAGGTGGCCGCGCTGACGTCAGCGCGAGACCTTGCCGGCCTTGATGCACGAGGTGCAGGCGTTGAGGCGCTTCGGCGTCCCGCTCACCACGGCACGCACACGCTGGATGTTCGGGTTCCAGCGACGGGGCGTACGGCGGTGCGAGTGCGAGATGTTGTTGCCGAAGCCCGGCCCCTTGCCGCAGACGTCGCAGTTGGCAGCCACGGGTCACTCCAAAGACTTCAGATGCACTTACGGTTAATCCCGGCATGCCGAGATCAGTGCAATGATCGAAGTGGCGTTGCCAGGAGGAATGTCCCGATGAGTATCGGGCAACCGGAGCAGCATACAACGACTGCTTCGGTACAACGAAACTACCACGGCTCGCCCGGCCCCCGCCCCGGGCCCCGTGTTCACCCTGGGTCTACGCTGCGTCCATTCCGGATGGTCAAGGAGGCGAACAGGTGCCGCAGAACCTCGACGCGGTCGCGGTGCGCGCCTGGTGCCGACTGGCTCTGGACGCCCTCGGCAGGGCCCGCGAGGAGATCGACTCCATCAACGTCTACCCGGTCGCGGACGGGGACACCGGCACGAACCTCTATCTGACGGTGGAGTCGGCGTCCCAGGCGGTCGACGCGGCCTTCACGGGCCATGACCCGGACCTTCCCTCGCTGGCCGAGACCGTGCGCGCGATGGCGCACGGGGCGCTCATCGGGGCCCGCGGCAACTCGGGCACGATCCTGTCGCAGCTGTTGCGGGGGATGGCGCAGATCCTCGGCGGCCCCGACAGCGACGACGCCCGAGACACCCGTGAAGCCCTTGACGCCCGTGACACGGATCACGCCGACGGGCGGACCCTGGCGCTCGCCCTGAGAAGGGCCTCGGAGTCCGCGTACGAAGCCGTCGCGCACCCCGTCGAAGGCACCGTCCTGACGGTGGCCACCGCCGCGGCCACGGCGGCCGGGGCGGCCGGGGGCGCCGCCGACTGCGAGGCCGTGGCACGAGCCGCGTACGACGGCGCCTGCGCCGCCCTGGACGACACACCTCGGCAGCTCGCCGTCCTCGGGCGGGCCGGAGTGGTGGACGCCGGAGGGCGCGGCCTCGTCGCGGTGCTCGGGGCCCTCGTCGGGGCGCTGTCGGGCGAGACGGTGGCGCACAGGTCGGCCGACAGCCGCCACGCGCGCGTGGCGGACGCCGAGTGCGACGCCGAGTGCGATACCGAGTGCGACGACCTCCCGGCGGCCGACGGGGGCGGGCCCGCGTTCGAGGTGATCTACCTCCTGGAGGCCGAAGACAGCGCGGTGGCTCGCCTGCGGTCCCGGCTCGACGGGCTCGGCGACTCGCTCGTCGTGGTCGGCGGCGACGGGCTCTGGAACGTCCACGTACACGTCGACGACGCGGGAGCCGCCGTCGAGGCGGGCGTCGAGGCGGGCCGCCCGCACCGCATCCGCATCACCCACTTCGGAGCGGGCGACGCGCACACCACCGCGCAGCCGCCCCGGGAACGTACGCAGCGGGCCATCGTCGCCGTCGTACCCGGCGAAGGGCTCGCCGGGCTCTACGCCGAGGCGGGGGCGACCACCGTGCCCACGCGCGTGGGGGAGCCGCCCGCGAGCGGCGAGCTCGTCGACGCCATCCGGCGGGCGCACGCGCGCGAGGTGGTCCTGCTGCCCAACGACGCCGAGCTGCGCCACACCGCGGCCGCCGCGGCGGAACAGGCCCGTACGGAAGGCGTGCGCGTCGCCCTCATCCCCACCCGCTCCGCCGTCCAGGGCATCGCGGCCCTCGCCGTGCACGCGCCGGACCGCCGCTTCGACGAGGACGTCGTCGCCATGACATCGGCGGCCGGCGCGACCCGCTACGGCGAACTGACCGTCGCCGAGCGGCAGTCGTGGACCATGGCGGGCATCTGCCAGGCCGGCGACGTCCTCGGCCTGATCGACGGCGACGTCGCCGTGATCGGCTCGGAGGTCGCCCACATCGCAGCCTCCGTCCTGGACCGCATGCTGTCGGCGGGCGGCGAGATGGTCACGCTCGTGCTCGGCGAATCGGTGCCCGACACCGTCGCCGACCGGCTGGAGAAGCATGTGCGCAAGACGTACCTGGCCGTCGACACGGTCGTCTACCGCGGCGGCCGCCAGTCCGCGCTGATGCTGATCGGCGTGGAGTAGCGCCGCCTGCGAACGGTCGATCCGGGGGACCTGCGGCGGATTGTCAGTGGCGTGGTGTGCAATGGATCTCGTGCCCGCGCTCGAAGAACCCCTGAAGAAAGTGGTCGGTCCCGCCACCGCGAAGGTGATGGCCGAGCATCTCGACCTGCACACGGTCGGCGACCTTCTGCACCACTACCCCCGGCGGTATGCCGAGCGGGGCGAGCTGACCCGCCTCGCCGACCTCCCCCTGGACGAGCACGTCACGGTGGTCGCCCAGGTCGCGACCGCGCGCCTGCACACGTTCAAGTCACCCAAGGCACCCCGGGGCCAGGGCCAGCGCCTCGAAGTCACCATCACCGACGGCAGCGGCGAGCTGCGCCTGGTCTTCTTCGGCCGCGGCGTGCACAAGCCGCACACGGAGCTGCTGCCCGGCACCCGCGCGATGTTCGCCGGCAAGGTCTCCGTCTTCAACCACCGCCTCCAGCTCGCCCATCCCGCGTACGAACTGCTGCGCGGCGGCGACCCGGACGCGGTGGACAGCTGGGCGGGCGCGCTCATCCCGATCTACCCGGCCTGCAAGCAGCTGGAGTCCTGGAAGATCACCAAGTCCGTCGAGACGGTCCTGCCCAGCGCCCAGGAGGCCCTCGACCCGCTGCCGCCCGCCCTCAGGGAGGGCCGCGCCCTGATCCCGCTCCCCGAAGCGCTCCTGAAGATCCACCGCCCGCACTCCAAGGCGGACATCGCCGCCGCCCGCGACCGCCTCAAGTGGGACGAGGCGTTCGTCCTCCAAGTAGCCCTGGCCAGGCGGCGGTACGCGGACGCGCAACTGCCCGCCGTCGCCCGCCGTCCCAAGGACGGCGGCCTCCTCGACGCCTTCGACGCCAAGCTGCCCTTCACGCTAACCGAAGGCCAGGAGAAGGTCTCCAAGGAGATCTTCGACGACCTCGCGACCGAGCATCCGATGCACCGCCTCCTCCAGGGAGAGGTCGGATCGGGCAAGACGATGGTCGCCCTGCGCGCCATGCTCGCCGTCGTGGACGCGGGCGGACAGGCCGCGATGCTCGCGCCCACCGAAGTCCTCGCCCAGCAGCACCACCGCTCGATCGTCGAGATGATGGGCGAGCTCGCCGAGGGCGGCATGCTCGGTGGCGCCGAGCAGGCCACCAAGGTCACGCTGCTCACGGGCTCCATGGGCACGGCCGCCCGCCGCCAGGCCCTGCTCGACCTGGTCACCGGCGAGGCCGGCATCGTCATCGGCACGCACGCGCTGATCGAGGACAAGGTGCAGTTCCACGACCTCGGCCTGGTCGTCGTCGACGAACAGCACCGCTTCGGTGTCGAGCAGCGCGACGCCCTGCGCGGCAAGGGCAAGCAGCCCCCGCACCTCCTGGTCATGACGGCCACGCCCATTCCCCGCACGGTCGCGATGACGGTCTTCGGGGACCTGGAGACCTCCGTCCTCGACCAGCTCCCCGCCGGGCGCTCACCGATCGCCAGCCATGTCGTGCCCGCCCAGGACAAGCCGCACTTCCTCGCCCGCGCGTGGGAGCGCGTGCGCGAAGAGGTGGAGAAGGGACACCAGGCGTACGTGGTCTGCCCGCGCATCGGCGACGAGGGCGACGAGGGCGACGCCCCGAAGAAGGCCAAGAAGAAGACCGAGAAGGCCGAGGAAGAGGCCACCGCAGAGAAGCGCCCCCCGCTCGCCGTCCTCGACGTCGCCGAGCAGCTCGCCCAGGGCCCCTTGAGCGGCCTGCGGGTGGAGGTCCTGCACGGGCGCATGCAGCCCGACGACAAGGACGCCGTGATGCGCCGCTTCGCCGCGGGCGAGACGCAGGTGCTCGTCGCGACGACGGTCATCGAGGTCGGGGTGAACGTCCCGAACGCCACCGCCATGGTGATCATGGACGCGGACCGCTTCGGCGTCTCCCAGCTGCACCAGCTCCGCGGCCGCGTCGGCCGCGGCTCCGCCCCCGGCCTGTGCCTCCTGGTCACCGACATGCCCGAGGCCAGTCCCGCCCGCGCCCGCCTCGGCGCCGTCGCCTCCACGCTCGACGGTTTCGAGCTCTCCCGCATCGACCTGGAGCAGCGCCGCGAGGGCGACGTGCTCGGCCAGGCCCAGTCCGGCGTCCGCTCCTCCTTGCGCATGCTCGCGGTCATCGAGGACGAGGAGGTCATCGCCGCCGCCCGCGAGGAGGCGGTCACGGTCGTCGCGAAGGACCCCGACCTGGAGCACCTGCCGGAGCTGCGCACCGCCCTGGACGCCCTGCTCGACGCCGAGCGCGAGCAGTACCTCGACAAGGGGTGACAAGGGCTGACGCCCGCGCACGCCATATCGTGGGGGGACCACCGCCCAGCCAGAAGGACACAGATGACCCGCGTGATCGCCGGTGCGGCCGGCGGACGCCGCCTCGCCGTCCCGCCAGGGAACGGCACCCGCCCCACGTCCGACCGCGCGCGCGAGGGCCTCTTCTCCACCTGGCAGGCCCTCCAGGGCACGCTCGACGGGGCGCGCGTACTCGATCTGTACGCGGGCTCCGGCGCCGTCGGCCTGGAAGCCCTCTCCCGTGGCGCCGCGCACACCCTGCTCGTCGAGGCCGACGCCAGGGCGGCCCGCACCATCAGGGAGAACGTGAAGGCGGTCGGTCTGCCCGGCGCCGAGGTACGAGCGGGCAAAGCAGCCCAGATCGTCCAGCAAGGGACGCCCTCCACCCCGTACGACCTGGTGTTTCTCGATCCGCCCTACGCCGTCACCGATGACGATCTTCGGGAGATACTGCTCACACTCCGCTCGGAAGGCTGGCTCACGGACGACGCGCTCGTCACCGTTGAACGCAGTACAAGAGGCGGTGTCTTCGGCTGGCCGGAGGGTTTCGAGGCCCTCAGGTCCCGTCGCTACGGCGAAGGGACGTTTTGGTACGGTCGCGCCGCCTCTACGTGCGACGACTCAGTGATCGCGCCATGACCGGACCGGAGAGCGAGGGACTCACGTTGCGCCGCGCCGTCTGTCCGGGGTCTTTCGACCCCATCACCAATGGACACCTCGACATCATCGCCCGCGCCTCCAAGCTGTATGACGTGGTGCACGTCGCGGTGATGATCAATCAGTCGAAGAAGGGCCTGTTCGAGATCGAGGAGCGGATCGAGCTGATCCGCCAGGTCACCGCCGACTTCGGCAACGTGGAGGTCGAGTCCTTCCACGGCCTCCTCGTCGACTTCTGCAAGCAGCGCGACATCCCGGCCATCGTCAAGGGCCTGCGCGCGGTCAGCGACTTCGACTACGAGCTCCAGATGGCCCAGATGAACAACGGCCTCTCGGGCGTCGAGACGCTGTTCGTCCCGACCAACCCCACCTACAGCTTCCTCTCCTCCTCGCTGGTCAAGGAGGTCGCCGCCTGGGGCGGCGACGTCGCGCACCTGCTGCCGCCGGTGGTCCACGAGGCCCTCGTCGAACGCCTGGGCGAGAAGTGACCCACCCGCAGGTGTACTGACACCTCGTCACCAGCTGTCGGGCGGGCGTCCCCTGGCCTTACAGTCGTCCCGTCCGTCTCCCAACCAGCTGTAGAGAGTGGCGAGCACACGGTGGACGTGCAGAAGAAGATCGACGAGATCGTCCGGGCGATCGGCAGCGCCCGGTCCATGCCCATGTCGGCCTCGTGCGTGGTCAACCGCGCCGATCTGCTCTCGATGCTCGAAGAGGTGCGCCAGGCCCTGCCCGGCTCCCTCGCCCAGGCCCAGGAGCTGATCGGCGGCCGCGAGCAGCTGGTCGAGCAGGCCCGCCAGGAGGCGGAGCGGATCATCGAGGGCGCGCACGCCGAGCGTGGCTCCCTGATCTCGGACACGGAGGTCGCCCGCCGCTCCCAGGGCGAGGCCGAACGCATCCTCGCCGAGGCCCGCCAGGCCGCCGAGGAGGTCCGCGTCGAGGCCGACGACTACGTGGACAGCAAGCTGGCCAACTTCGAGGTCGTCCTCACCAAGACCCTCGGCTCGGTCGGCCGCGGCCGCGAGAAGCTCCTCGGCACCGGTCCCGGCCTCGACGAGCACGGCTACGAGGACGAGGACGCCCCCGAGCGCAGCCACGACCCCGAGACCCTGCGCCGCAACGCCGACGCGTACGTCGACGCCAAACTCGGCGCCTTCGAGGCGGTCCTCGCCAAGACCCTGGAGGCGGTCGGCCGCGGCCGCCAGACCCTGCACGGCCGGGCCCCCGCCGACGAGCTGGGCACCCTCGGCGAGGGCGCCACCACGCAGGGCCACACCACCGACGCCGAGTTCCTGGCGGACCTCGCGGACCCGGCCGCCGCCCCGGCACCCCCGCGGGTTCCGGCACCCCAGCAGGCCCCGCCTCCGCAGCAGCCGCCCCAGCCCCCGCCGTACGCCCCGCAGCAGCCGCCCCAGCAGCCCGACCCGTACGGATACCAGCAGCAGGACCAGTACGCGTACCAGCAGCCGTACGGCCAGCAGGACCCCTACGGGTACCAGCACCAGGACCAGCAGCAGCACCAGTACGGATACGCGCAGCAGAGCTACGAGCAGCCCCAGTACGAGGCACCCGCGGCGCTGGAGGAGGCCAGCCTCTTCGACACGACCATGATCAGCGCCGAACAGCTGCGCCAGTACGAGCAGGGGCGCCAGGAGAGGACACCGGGCCGGATTGGGCCGTGAGCGAAAGGTCCAGTATCCTGGCTCTTCGGTCGCGCATACGTCCGCGGCTCGGGCTGCCCGCCCCAGCGTCATGTGTGACGCATCGGTGAGGCGGCCCCCTCCTCATGAACTTCCAGGATTCGAAAGCAGGAAAAGCCCTGAGTGCTCGCCTTGACCACCGCAACCCTCTCGTGTTCGACACACACGAGCTGGGTCGGCGTCCCGGTGCGCTGCAGCGGCTCACCCGTGAGATCGAGGCGCCCGGTCCGCCGAGCGCCTTCGGCATCGAAGGGGTCATCGGAGTGCCGCAGGGCGCCCCGGTCCAGCTGGAGGTCCGCCTTGAGTCGGTCATGGAAGGGGTGCTTGTCACAGGCACCGCCCGTGCATCGGCCGAGGGGGAGTGCGTAAGGTGTCTGGAGCCGCTAGAGCTGCAGCTCGACGCGGATTTCCAGGAGATGTTCTCGTACCCTGACGCCGACGACCGGAGCCGCACCGCGGAACCGGCCGACGACGCCGAGGAAGACGAGGGCAGGCTCTATCTCGAGGACGGCATGTTCGACCTCGAGCCTGTGCTGCGTGATGCGGTGGTGCTCGCACTGCCGATGCAGCCGGTGTGCCAGGACGACTGTCCGGGCCTGTGCTCCCAGTGCGGGGCACGGCTCGCGGACGACCCGGACCACCACCACGACGCCGTCGACATTCGTTGGGCGGCACTGCAGGGACTCGCCGGGACCATCCAGGACGGCGAGAAGGACGAGATGAGCGGCGCCGGCGATGCGGGCGTCGACGAGAAGCAGGAGAAGTAGCCGTGGCTGTTCCGAAGCGGAAGATGTCGCGCAGCAACACGCGCCACCGCCGGTCGCAGTGGAAGGCTGCGGTCCCCACCCTGGTTTCGTGTGAGCGTTGCCAGGAGCCCAAGCAGCAGCACATCGCGTGCCCGAGCTGCGGCACCTACAACAAGCGCCAGGTCCTCGAGGTCTGAGCGGCTGGTGAGAGGCACCGTGTCTAGCCCCAAGAAGGCGGAAGACGCCAAGAAATTGGCGGAGACAACGGCCTCGTCCCACACGCTTCTGGAAGGGCGGCTCGGGTACAAGCTCGAGTCCGCCCTTCTGGTGCGTGCGCTGACCCACCGTTCGTACGCGTACGAGAACGGCGGCCTGCCGACGAACGAGCGTCTGGAGTTCCTCGGTGACTCCGTCCTCGGCCTCGTCGTCACGGACACGCTGTATCGCACCCACCCCGACCTGCCCGAAGGCCAGCTGGCCAAGTTGCGGGCCGCGGTGGTCAATTCGCGTGCGCTGGCGGAGGTCAGCCGCGGCCTCGAACTCGGCTCCTTCATCCGGCTCGGCCGGGGCGAAGAGGGTACGGGTGGCCGGGACAAGGCATCCATCCTCGCCGACACCCTCGAAGCGGTGATCGGCGCGGTCTATCTGGACCAGGGTCTGGACGCGGCGGGTGAGCTGGTGCACCGGCTCTTCGACCCGCTGATCGAAAAGTCCTCGAACCTGGGCGCGGGCCTGGACTGGAAGACCAGTCTCCAGGAGCTCACCGCGACGGAGGGCCTCGGCGTGCCCGAGTACCTCGTCACGGAGAGCGGCCCCGACCACGAGAAGACCTTTACTGCTGCCGCCCGCGTCGGAGGCGTCTCGTACGGCACCGGCACCGGCCGCAGCAAGAAGGAAGCGGAGCAGCAAGCCGCTGAGTCCGCGTGGCGCGCGATCCGCGCCGCGGCGGACGAGCGGATCAAGGCGGCGGAAGCCGCTGTCGCTGCCGCGCAGTCCGGGGGGATCGCCGACACCCCCTCGGTCTGACGGCCGTCTGTCCTTTGATGCCGGTCGCCCCCACGGGGCGGCCGGCATCGTGCTGGAGGAAACCATGCCTGAGTTGCCCGAAGTCGAAGTCGTCCGCCGTGGCCTGGAGCGCTGGGTCAGCGGGCGGGTCGTCGCCGATGTGCGGGTGCTGCACCCGCGTGCCGTGCGGCGGCATCTCGCGGGCGGTGAGGACTTCGGTGCCCGTCTGAAGGGGCACCGGATCGGGCTCGCCCAGCGGCGCGGCAAGTACCTGTGGCTGCCGCTCGCCGACTCCGGGCAGTCGATCCTCGCCCACCTCGGCATGAGCGGCCAGCTCCTGGTCCAGCCGCACGACGCCGCGGACGAGAAGCATCTGCGGATCCGCGTCCGCTTCGACGACGTCCAGAGCACCGAGCTGCGCTTCGTCGACCAGCGGACCTTCGGCGGGCTCTCGCTGCACGACAACACCGCCGACGGGCTGCCGGACGTCATCGCGCACATCGCCCGCGACCCGCTCGACGCCGCGTTCGACGACGACGCCTTCCACCTCGCGCTGCGCCGCCGCCGTACGACGATCAAGCGGGCCCTGCTCGACCAGTCGCTGATCAGCGGCGTCGGCAACATCTACGCGGACGAGGCGCTGTGGCGGGCCCGGCTGCACTACGAGCGGCCCACCGCCACCTTCACCCGCCCACGCACGGCCGAACTCCTCGGCCACGTACGGGATGTCATGAACGAGGCGCTCGCCGTCGGAGGCACCAGCTTCGACAGCCTCTACGTCAATGTGAACGGCGAATCAGGGTACTTCGAGCGGTCGTTGGACGCCTACGGCCGCGAGAACCTGCCCTGCCGCCGCTGCGGTACCGCGATCCGCCGCCGCCCCTGGATGAACCGGTCCAGCTACTTCTGCCCGAGCTGTCAGAGGGCGCCGCGTGTGGCGTCGTAACGCTCCTGCGCCTTCAGCACATCGCCCTGCCGGCCCTCCACGAAGCGGATGAGGGTCAGCAGCCGCTCGGCGATCTCCCGTCCCAGTTCGGTGAGCCGATAGTCCACGCGCGGCGGGTTGGTCGGCTGCGCGTCGCGGTGCACCAGGCCGTCGCGCTCCAGCGCGTGCAGGGTCTGGGAGAGCATCTTCTCGCTCACGCCGTCGACGCGGCGGCGCAGCTCGTTGAAGCGGAACGTGCCGTCGTACAGCGCGCCGAGGGTGAGCGCGCCCCAGCGTCCCGTGACGTGCTCCAGCGTGCTCCGCGAGGGGCACTGCCGGGAGAACACGTCGTACGCCAGGTCCGTGGAATCCATGCGGACACCGTACTCCCGCACAGCGCTGACCAGAAGTCAGCGCTGTGCGGGGGAGAGCGGCTCAGAAGCCGAAGTCCTGCGTCCACCAGGGGCCGCCCGGCGCGAAGTGCGCGCCGACGCCCATGGTCTTGTAGTCGCAGTTGAGGATGTTGGCGCGGTGGCCGGTGCTGTTCATCCAGGCGTCCATCACCGACTGGGCGTCGGCCTGGCCGCGGGCGATGTTCTCGCCGCCCAGATCCGGGATGCCGGCCTTCTCGGCGCGGTCCCACGGCGTCGCGCCGTCCGGGTCGGTGTGGTCGAAGAAGCCGCGCTCGGCCATGTCCGAGCTGAACCGGCCGGCCAGCGCGGCGAGCCCGCTGTCGGCGGTCACCGGGCGGCAGCCCACCTTGGCCCGCTCCTCGTTGACCAGCGTGAGCACCGCGGCCTCGGCCGCGCTCTCGCCGGACGGCGACGGCGTGCTCGCGGGGGGAGCCTTGGGCTTCTCCTCGGGCGGACGAGGCGTACGAGAGGGAGTCGGCTTTGACGTCCTGTCGGTGTCCGGCTTCGGCGCCCGGGACGACGGCTTCCGGGAGGGCGTCTTCGACGGCTTCGGGTCGGCCTTCGAAGGCGTGGGCTTCGGGGCCTCGGTGCGGCCGGTGCCACGGCTCGGCGACGGCTCACCGCGGTCGGCGCCGCCGCCCGAGCCACCCTGGGGGTCGACCTCGGCGGGAGCGCTCGCGGAGTGCGCCTTGCCGGGCTCGTCGGCGCGGTCGAGGCGGTAGCCGTCGCTGCCGGGCAGTACGCCCGAGGCGACCGCTACGGCACCCATCGCGACGGCCGCGGAGACGCCGAGCAGACCCGTGCGCACCGGGGCGTAGGCCCGGCCGGACCGGCCCCCGCGGCGGTGCGACACCGACCCCGGGTGGTTCTCAGGGGTGGCGGCGGCCCGCCCAGCGCCGGAGCGTCGGTGGCGTCCCATCTCCTGGCCTTTCGTTCTCCACGATCTTTATGATCGATTTCCGTGATCAACGTTTATGATCAACGTGACTCACCCATACGGGTGAGTTCATCGAGTCGCGACTGTACGCGATGGCCTATGGGGACGAAGTGCTCCCAGAGCAATTGGCCGGTTAGCGTGCACCCATGAATGAAGAAGTGCGACTCACCGCCTGGGTACGAGGGCGCGTACAGGCCGTGGGTTTCCGCTGGTTCACGCGGGCCAAGGCGCTGGAGATCGGCGGCCTGAGTGGTTTTGCTCTCAATCTGGAGGACGGCCGCGTGCAAGTCGTCGCCGAAGGGCCCCGCGCCGGCTGCCAGGAACTGCTCGACTGGCTTCGCGAGGGCGACACACCCGGCCGGGTCGACGGAGTCACAGAGATCTGGGACACACCACGTGGCATATACGAGACCTTCGCCATCCGCTGACCGTGACCCGGGCGGACGTCACCGGACGGGTCGCGCGACGGCCCCGTGCGGGTGTCTCAGGCAACTGCCTGGGGCAGAAAAGACCTGGTGGTTGCCAAGAACGGCTTGTCGTGGCAGGCTCCCCGAGTAAGGATGATCTCCACGCCCCCAGGGCCCCGAAGGAGAAGCCGCGCCGCCCGTTCGAAGGCCGCGCGCCCCCGGGCCGCCCGCCAATACGGGGCGTGATCGTGTTGACCGTCAAACTTTTTGGTGAGACTCTGGAAGCCCCGCGCACCTTAGCTGTTTGGCATGTGAGAACGGCCAGCAAGACCAGCAAAACAATGAGTGCCAAGCACCGCGGGTGCGATTCCCTCACGACCCACACCGCTTCGGTCGGTCACTCAGTGTGGAGGACCATCCATCATGGCAAAGGCGCTTCTCGGTTACGTCGGCGGCAGCGACCCGCGACTCCTCGCCGAGATGCGACGGCTCCAGCAGCGCGTCCAGGATCTGGAATCCGAACTCGTTCGGATCCAGCAGGAGAACGACGCGCTCGCGGCTGCCGCTTCTCACGAATCGCTCATGGAGAGCATCGACGTACCCCAGGCGGAGCCTGCGCTCACCTGACCACCACTTGATGAAGTAAGCACCGGGGCCTTCCCGTAAAGGCACCTCGCAATAAGCACGTGGTCAGGCTGTCCTGTCAGCCGCTGTCTCCAGATCTGCAAGGGACGCTTCGGCGTCCCTTCTTTCTTGCCCCCACGTACGCTGCTTCCTTTACCGTCTGATGTGCCCTGCACCTTCATCGGTGAAACGGCAAGCGAAAGGTAGAGTCCGACGGCGTGCATCTCAAGGCCCTGACCCTGCGCGGATTCAAGTCCTTCGCGTCGGCCACGACGCTGAAGTTCGAACCGGGCATCACCTGCGTCGTCGGACCCAACGGCTCCGGCAAGTCCAACGTCGTGGACGCGCTCAGCTGGGTCATGGGCGAGCAGGGTGCCAAGTCGCTGCGCGGCGGCAAGATGGAGGACGTCATCTTCGCCGGCACCACCGGGCGGCCCCCGCTCGGCCGCGCCGAGGTCTCCCTCACCATCGACAACTCCGACGGCGCGCTCCCCATCGAGTACGCCGAGGTCACCATCACGCGGATCATGTTCCGCAACGGCGGCAGCGAGTACCAGATCAACGGCGACACCTGCCGCCTCCTCGACATCCAGGAACTGCTCTCCGACTCCGGCATCGGCCGTGAGATGCACGTCATCGTCGGACAGGGTCAGCTCGACGGCGTGCTGCACGCCGACCCGATGGGGCGCCGTGCCTTCATCGAGGAGGCCGCGGGCGTCCTCAAGCACCGCAAGCGCAAAGAGAAGGCGCTGCGCAAGCTCGACGCCATGCGGGCCAACCTCGCGCGCGTCCAGGACCTGACCGACGAGCTGCGGCGCCAGCTGAAGCCGCTCGGGCGGCAGGCCGCCGTGGCGCGCCGGGCCGCCGTCATCCAGGCCGATCTGCGCGACGCCCGTCTGCGTCTGCTCGCCGCCGACCTCGTACACCTGCGCGAGGCGCTGAACGCGGAGGTCGCCGACGAGGCCGCCCTCAAGGAGCGCAAGGAGCACGCCGAGGCCGAGCTGAAGGCCGCCCAGCAGCGCGAGGCCCGGCTCGAAGAAGAGGTACGACGCCTCACGCCGCGCCTGCAGCGGGCCCAGCAGACCTGGTACGAGCTGTCGCAGCTCGCCGAGCGGGTGCGCGGCACCGTCTCGCTGGCCGACGCCCGGGTCAAGAGCGCCACCGCCGCGCCCCCCGACGAGCGGCGCGGACGCGACCCGGAGGACATGGAGCGGGAGGCCGCGCGGATCCGGGAGCAGGAGGCCGAGCTCGCAGCCGCCCTGGAAGCGGCCGAGCACGCGCTGGACGACACGGTCGCCCACCGGGCCGAACTGGAACGGCAGCTGGCGGTCGAGGAGCGGCGGCTCAAGGACGTGGCGCGGGCCATCGCCGACCGGCGTGAAGGGCTCGCACGCCTCGGTGGCCAGGTCAACGCGGCCCGTTCGCGCGCCGCCTCCGCCCGGGCGGAGATCGACCGGCTCGCCCTCGCGCGCGACGAGGCAGCCGAACGCGCGGTCGCCGCGCAGGAGGAGTACGAGCAGCTCAAGGCCGAGGTCGACGGGCTGGACGCGGACGACGCGGAGCTCGGTGAGCGGCACGACGCGGCCAAGCGGGACCTCGCCGATGCGGAGGCCGCGTTCACCGCGGCACGTGAGGAGGCGACCGCCGCCGAGCGCAAGCGGGCCGCGGTCGCCGCCCGGCACGAGGCGCTCGCCCTCGGCCTGCGACGCAAGGACGGCACCGGCGCACTGCTCGGCGCCAAGGACCAGCTCACCGGGCTGCTCGGCCCGGCCGCCGCGCTTCTCACCGTCGACCCCGGCTACGAGCTGCCCGTCGCGGCCGCGCTCGGCGCCGGGGCCGACGCCATCGCCGTGCAGGGTCCGAGCACGGCCGCCGAGGCCATCCGCCTGCTCCGCAAGCAGGACGCGGGGCGTGCGGCGCTGCTGCTCGGCGGCGCGCCCGACGACGTACGGCCGGAGCGTCCCGGCGGGCCGCCGTACGTCGCCGATCTGGTGCGGGGACCCGAGGAGCTGATGCCCGCCGTGCGGCGACTGCTGCGCTGGATCGTCGCCGTCGGGACGCTGGAGGACGCGGAGGATCTGGTCTACGCCCATCCGGAGCTGACCGCCGTCACCGCGGAGGGCGACCTGCTCGGGGCGCACTTCGCGCAGGGCGGGTCCGCCGGTGCGCCCAGCCTTCTGGAGGTGCAGGCGTCCGTCGACGAGGCCGCGGCCCAACTCGCCGAACTCGCCGTGCGCTGCGAGGAGTTGGCGCGGGAGCAGGAACGGGCGGGACAGCGGCGGAAGGAATGTGCGGCGCTCGTCGAGGAGTTGGGGGAGCGGCGCAGGGCCGCCGACCGGGAGAAGTCGTCCGTCGCCAAGGAGTTGGGACGCCTCGCCGGGCAGGCGCGGGGCGCCTCCGGCGAGGCCGAGCGGTCCGCCGCCGCGGCGGCCAGGGCGCAGGACGCCCTTGACCGGGCGGTGGAGGAGGCCGAGGAGCTGGCCGAGCGGCTCGCCGTCGC
This sequence comes from Streptomyces sp. NPDC003379, assembly GCF_053589195.1. NCBI lineage: Bacteria > Bacillati > Actinomycetota > Actinomycetes > Kitasatosporales > Streptomycetaceae > Streptomyces > Streptomyces sp. NPDC003379. The sequence goes on from NZ_JBSFRK010000006.1 coordinate 70,670, forward strand.
GGAAGAGGCGGCCCCCTGCGGGGAGAGAGGGGAGGAGGAGCCCGACACCTCCGTGCGCGACCGCCTCGCCGCCGACGGGGCCAACGCGCGCCAGACCGAGATGGAGGCCAGGCTCCAGGCACGTACGCACGAGGAGCGGGTGAAGGCGCTCGCCGGGCGGGCCGACGCCCTGGACCGGGCCGCGCGCGCCGAACGTGAGGCACGCGCGCGTGCCGAGCGGCGCACGGCGCGGCTGCGCCACGAGGCCGCCGTCGCCGAGGCCGTCGCCTCCGGTGGGCGGCAGCTGCTCGCCCACGTCGAGGTCTCCCTCGTACGCGCCGATGAGGAACGCGCCGCGGCCGAGCGTGCCAAGGAGGTACGGGAGCGGGAGCTGGCCGCCGAGCGTGGCCGGGGCCGCGATCTCAAGGCGGAACTCGACAAGCTGACGGATTCGGTCCACCGCGGTGAGGTACTCGGCGCCGAGAAGCGGCTGCGGATCGAGCAGCTGGAGGCCAAGGCGCTGGAGGAACTCGGTGTGGAACCGGCGGGACTCGTGGCCGACTACGGCCCCGATCAGCCCGTGCCGCCCTCGCCCCCCGCCGAGGGCGAGGAGCTGCCGGAAGACCCTGAGCACCCGCGGAACAGGCCGGTGCCGTTCGTCCGCGCCGAGCAGGAGAAGCGCCTCAAGTCAGCCGAACGGGCGTACCAGCAGCTCGGAAAAGTGAACCCGCTGGCCCTGGAGGAGTTCGCGGCGCTGGAGGAACGTCACAAGTTCCTCAGCGAGCAGCTGGAAGACCTGAAGAAGACGCGGACGGATCTCCTCCAAGTGGTGAAGGAGGTCGACGAACGCGTCGAGCAGGTCTTCACCGAGGCATACCGGGACACGGCCCGGGAGTTCGAGGGCGTCTTCTCGCGGCTGTTCCCGGGCGGTGAGGGGCGGCTCGTCCTGACCGATCCCGACAACATGCTCGCCACGGGCGTGGACGTCGAGGCCCGGCCGCCGGGCAAGAAGGTCAAGCGGCTCTCGCTTCTTTCGGGCGGTGAGCGGTCGCTGACGGCGGTGGCGCTGCTCGTTTCGATCTTCAAGGCGCGGCCCAGCCCGTTCTATGTCATGGACGAGGTCGAGGCGGCCCTCGACGACACCAATCTGCAGCGGCTCATCCGCATCATGCAGGAGCTGCAGGAGGCCTCGCAGCTCATCGTGATCACGCACCAGAAGCGCACGATGGAGGTCGCGGACGCGCTGTACGGCGTGGCCATGCAGGGTGACGGCGTCTCGAAGGTGATCAGCCAGCGGCTCCGGTAGCCGCCCGCGGCCGTACCTTCTACGTCTTCAAGACTTGAACATGAGCAGCCTCACGTTGCCTGAAAATTCACAGCAGACCAACTATTGACTTCGAAACTTGAAGGCATAGTCTCTGCAACGTTGCTTTTACCTTCAGGTGGTGGGCGGCACGAAGTTGTGCGCCACTTGAAGAGCTCGCCCCCACCCCCGGCAGTGCAGCCGGTGGCCCGAGGAGTACACGTGACCAGCACATCGCAGGCGCCTCAGTCCGGAGCCAGAGAGGCCCACCCGGACCATCTCGGCCATGTCATCTTCATTACGGCGGCCGCCGCGATGGGTGGCTTCCTCTTCGGCTACGACAGTTCGGTGATCAACGGCGCGACCGTCGCCATCCAGCACCGCTTCGACGTCAACGCCAACGTGCTCGGCTGGATCATCGCCACCGCGCTGCTCGGCTGTGCCGTCGGTGCCGCCGTCGCCGGACGCATCGCCGACCGCATCGGCCGCATCCGCTGCATGCAGATCGCCGCCGTGCTCTTCGCGGCCAGCGCCGTCGGCTCGGCCCTGCCCTTCGCGGCCTGGGACCTGACGATGTGGCGCTTCATCGGCGGCATCGGCATCGGCATGGCCTCGGTGATCGGCCCGGCGTACATCGCCGAGGTCGCGCCCCCCGCCTACCGCGGCCGGCTCGCCTCCTTCCAGCAGGCCGCCATCGTCATCGGCATCGCGGTCTCCCAGCTGGTCAACTGGGGCATCCTGAACATGGCCGACGGCGACCAGCGCGGCAAGCTGATGGGCCTGGAGGCCTGGCAGTGGATGCTCGGCGTCATGGTGATCCCGGCGCTCCTCTACGGCCTGCTGTCCTTCATCATCCCGGAGTCGCCGCGCTTCCTGGTCTCGGCCGGCCGGCACACCGACGCCAAGAAGGTGCTCGGCGAGGTCGAGGGCCACGCCATCGACCTCGACGCGCGCGTCGACGAGATCGAGCGGGGCCTGCACAGGGAGCACAAGCCGTCCTTCAAGGACCTGCTCGGCAAGGTCGGCTTCCTGCCGATCGTCTGGATCGGCATCGGGCTCTCGGTCTTCCAGCAGCTCGTCGGCATCAACGTGATCTTCTACTACTCGAACCAGCTGTGGCAGTCGATCGGCAAGGACCCGTCCAGCTCGTTCCTGTACTCGTTCGAGACCTCGATCGTGAACATCATCGGCACGGTCATCGCGATGATCTTCGTCGACCGCATCGGCCGCAAGCCGCTGGCCATCATCGGTTCGGCGGGCATGGCCGCGGCGCTGTTCACCATGGCGTGGGCGTTCTCGTACCGGACCGGCTCCGGTGACAGCGTCTCCCTGCCGAACACGCAGGGCCTGGTCGCGATCATCGCCGCCAACGCCTTCGTGCTCTTCTTCGCCCTGTCCTGGGGTGTGGTCGTCTGGGTGCTGCTCGGTGAGATCTTCCCCAACCGGCTGCGCGCCGCCGCGCTCGGTGTGGCCGCCTCGGCCCAGTGGCTCGCCAACTTCGCGATCACCAAGACCTTCCCGAGCATGTCCGAGTGGTCCCTGTCCGGCTCGTACATCATCTACGGCGCCTTCGCCGCGATCTCGATTCCCTTCGTCATGAAGTTCGTCAAGGAGACGAAGGGCAAGGCCCTGGAGGAGATGGGCTAAACCCCGCTGCCCCCTCCTCTTGAGGAAGCTGCCCCGGCTGAAGGACTCGTGCTCACTTGTCCTTGAGCCGGGGCAGTACGTTTTCGCAGAAGTGGTGCAGGCTGCGCCAGCCCTCGTCCACGGGCATCCCGCCGGCGAGCGGGTGCAGGATCAGGCTGCCGGTGCCGCCCTTCGCGTACGTCACGCACTCCTCCGGCGTCACGACGCGGTAGATGCCCTCCGCGCGCAGCTCGCCGACCGTGGTGGCCGTCGACTTCACCGCCGAGCGGATGGCCCCGTTCGACCGCGCCTGCCAGGAGGCGTACGTACGTGCCTCGTGCAGGAAGTGCTCGCCGTGCTCGGCCCAGGTGCGGTCGGGGTCGTCGGCGATGTGCAGCAGCGGGGTCTCGGCGGCGGGCATCATCGTCCAGCCCTCGGTGCCGTGCGCCGCGAGCTGTTCGTTGTAGTACGCCTCCAGGTCGGGCAGGTGCGCGCTCGGGAAGAACGGCAGGCCGAACCGGGCCGCGCGCCGGGCCGCCGCCTTGGAGGAGCCGCCGACCAGCAGCATCGGGTGCGGCTGGGTGAAGGGGCGCGGGGTCACGCGCACCGTGCGGTCGCGGAAGGTGAAGGGCTCACCCGTCCAGGCCTTGAGCAGCGTCTCCACCAGCTCGTCCTGGAGCTCGCCGCGGCGCTTGAAGTCGATACCCGTCCGCTCGTACTCCTCGGGCCGGTAGCCGATCCCCGCCACGGTGACCAGGCGGCCACCGCTCAGCAGATCGAGTACGGCGATGTCCTCGGCGAGCCGCAGCGGATCGTGCAGCGGGCCGATGACCGCGGACACCGTCACCGCGATCCGCCGCGTCGCGCCGAAGACCGCGCCCGCGAAGACCAGGGGAGAGGGCAGCCAGTTGTTCCCGGCGCCGTGGTGCTCCTCGGTCTGGATGGTGGAGATGCCGCGGTCGTCCGCGTACGTGGACATCTCCAGGGCGGTCTTGTAGCGCTCGCTCAGCGAGGCGGGCGTGGCCGCGGGATCGACGAGGTTGAACCGTACGACTGTGGTGGGCATGGAAACGTCCCCCTTCACCGTGCGTGGGCGGCGAAGGGGGACGTTAGTTGACGTGATGTCAGATTGGTAGCCTCGTACGGAAGTTGGGGCAGTCCGTACGGAAGTTGGCGAGGATCAGGCGGAGACCAGCTCGGTGTCGCCCTCGCCCTTGCCGCCGACAGCCGCGTCCTTCTCGACGAGCGGCGTCTTCGGCAGGACCGCGTACAGCACCGCCGCGACGACGATCGTGGCGAGCCAGCCCAGGCCGTGGCGGCCGATCCAGGACGTGGCGAGCGGGCCGCTGAACCAGTCGACCTTCGTGAAGAGCAGACCCGAGATCAGGGCGAGAGCCCACGCGGTCATGGCCTGCCAGGCGAAGCCCGCCTTGTACCAGTAGGCGCTGGTGCGCTTGGTGTCCATCAGGGCCTCGCCGTCGTACGTCGTACGGCGCAGCATGTCGACGCCGAAGACGCCGATCCAGGCGGAGAAGGCGACCGCGAGCAGCGTGAGGAAGGAGATGAACGAACCCATGAAGCTCGTCGCCACGTTCATCAGGATGTAGCCGAAGATCAGGCTGATGACGGCGTTCACGCTGACCGCCCACGCGCGCGGGACCTTGATGCCGAGGGTCATGGCGGTGAAGCCGGCGGAGTACATCGACATCGAGTTGATCAGCAGCATGCCGACCAGGGCCATGATCAGGTACGGCACCGCGATCCACGTGGGGAGCAGCGAGCCGAGGAAGGACACCGGGTCCTGCGCCGAGGAGAGCTTCGGCGCGGAGACCGCCATGACGGCGCCCATCAGGACCATCGGGACGACGACGATGCCGGCGCCCCCGATGGCGTGGCCGATGAGCGGCTTGTTCGAGGCGGTGCGCGGGAGGTAGCGGGTGAAGTCGGGGCCCGTGGGCACCCAGCTGATGCCGCCCGCGGCGATGGTGCCGACGCCCGCGATCATCATCGCGGTGGAGCCCGCGGGCTTGTCGAAGACGGCGGACCAGTCGGTCTCGGCGAGGAGGTAGACCAGCACGAGCACGCTGAACGCGCCGAAGGCGTACGTCGACCACGTGCTGCAGATGTGCAGGATCTTCCGGCCGAGGCCGCTGATCAGGAACGTACAGGTGACGAAGGCGACCAGGGTGACGACGGTCAGCCAGGTGCTTGCCTCGACGTCGAAGCAGATGTTCAGGACCGTGATGATCGCGTACGCGCCGGTGACGGCGTTGATCGTCTCCCAGCCCCAGCGGGCGACCCAGATCAGCGCGCCCGGGAAGAGGTTGCCGCGCTGGCCGAAGACCGCGCGCGAGAGCGTCATGCCGGGCGAACCGCCGCGCTTGCCCGCGATGGAGATGAGACCGACGAGGCCGTAGCTCAGCAGGGGCGAGACGAGCGCGACGACCAGGACCTGCCAGAAGTTCAGGCCGTTGGAGACGATCAGGCCCGCGCCCATGGTGAGCAGCAGCACGCTGATGTTCGCCGCTACCCAGGTGGGAAACAGTTCGCGGGTCCGGCCCGTGCGCTCGGCGTCGGGGACGGGCTCAAGGCCGCGCGTCTCCAGGGCGCCTTCGGATTCGGCGGTGGTACTGCTCATGGGGGTGGGTCCGTGCCTCTCGCTCGGCTCGCAACGTCGCGATCCGTCGGTGGGGGTGATTGCGATGGACTCTACGCGCGTTGATGCGGGACCTCTATCGTACTTTAATCTGAGTAGTACCTTCCGGTGGCATATGTTCTTTGGAGGAAGACACAATCTGGGCCTCCGGAAGGGCCATGGCGGATACTGGGTGAGTTATGGAAATCGTCATCCTTGCTGTAGTCATCGCCGTGGTCGTGATCGGCGCGCTCGGCGGGCTCGTGATCGGCAGCCGCAAGAAGAAGCAGCTGCCCCCGCAGGCCCCGTCCGGCACGCCCACCATCACCGCCCCTCCCGCCGAACCGCACGTCGGCGACGAGGCCGAGACGCCGCGCGACGAACCGCGCCGCACGATCGAGGAGGTGGAACTCCCGCTCGCCGAGCCGTCGGCCACGGCCCCGGTCGTCGTCGAGGAGCCGGTCGCCGAACCGGCCGCCCCGGAGATCGAGACCCCCGAGCCCACCGCCGGCCGCCTGGTCCGGCTGCGCGCCCGGCTCTCCCGCTCGCAGAACGCGCTCGGCAAGGGACTGCTCACGCTGCTGTCCCGCGAGCACCTCGACGAGGACACCTGGGAGGAGATCGAGGAGACGCTCCTCACCGCGGACGTCGGCGTCGCGCCCACCCAGGAGCTCGTGGAGCGGCTGCGCGAGCGCGTCCGCGTCCTTGGCACCCGCACGCCGGACGAGCTGCGCACGCTGCTGCGCGAGGAGCTCATCGCGCTCCTCGGCACGGGTTCCGGCACGGACTTCGACCGCACGGTGAGGACCGAGTCGGGCCTGGAGACGCCGGGCATCGTGATGGTCGTCGGTGTCAACGGCACCGGCAAGACCACCACCACCGGCAAGCTCGCCCGCGTCCTCGTCGCCGACGGCCGCTCGGTCGTCCTCGGCGCCGCCGACACCTTCCGCGCGGCCGCCGCCGACCAGCTGCAGACCTGGGGCGAGCGCGTCGGCGCCCGCACGGTCCGCGGCCCCGAGGGCGGCGACCCGGCGTCGATCGCCTTCGACGCCGTCAAGGAAGGCATCGCGGAGGGCGCGGACGTCGTGCTCATCGACACCGCGGGCCGGCTGCACACCAAGACGGGCCTGATGGACGAGCTCGGAAAGGTCAAGCGCGTCGTCGAGAAGCACGCCCCGCTCGACGAGGTGCTGCTCGTCCTGGACGCAACGACCGGGCAGAACGGCCTGGTGCAGGCGCGGGTCTTCGCCGAGGTCGTCGACATCACGGGCATCGTCCTCACCAAGCTCGACGGCACCGCCAAGGGCGGCATCGTCGTCGCCGTCCAGCGCGAACTGGGTGTGCCGGTCAAGCTCGTGGGCCTCGGTGAGGGCGCGGACGACCTGGCGCCGTTCGAGCCGGAGGCGTTCGTGGACGCGCTCATCGGAGACTGAGGGTTCGCACTCTCGTACGCACGCGAAACTCGTACCTACGGCAAACTCTCGTACGCGCGTGAAGAAGGGCCCCCTCGCATGGTGCAGGCGCGAGGGGGCCCTTTCGTCGCACGGTGCCGACGCGGGGCCCTTTCGTACGTACGTAGGTACGTTCGTCCGCCGCCCTACGCCCGTGAGCGATGAGCCACGTACGCCAAGGTCCCGAGGAGCAGCCGCGCCTGCGGTGGTTCCGTCGCCGAGTCGAGCGCGGGGCAGCGGAGCCAGCGGACCGGGCCGCGGCCGCCGCGGTCGGACGGGGGCGCCGTGATGTGATCGCCCGGGCCCAGGCCGTGCAGGTCGAGGGCGGGGTCGTCCCAGCCCATGCGGTAGAGCAGCCGGGGAAGTTCAGCGGCGGCGCCCGGGGCGACGAAGAACTGCGCCCGGCCGTCGGGCGTGACCGTCACCGGCCCCAGGGGAAGGCCCATCCGCTCAAGCCGGACCAGGGCGCGCCGCCCCGCGGTCTCCGCCACCTCGATCACGTCGAAGGCCCGCCCCACCGGCAGCAGCACGGCCGCTCCGGGGAACTCGGCCCAGGCCGCCGCCACTTCGTCGAGCGTGGCTCCGGCGGGGATCTCCGGGGCGAATCCCAAGGGGTGCGCGCCGGGTGCGGCGCAGTCGGTGACGCCGCACGAGCAGGCGCCGTCCAGGGCGCGGGCGCCCGGTACCGTGTCCCAGCCCCACAGGCCGGTGTACTCCGCCACTGCCGTGCAGTCCGACGGGCGGCCACGCCGCCTGGATCCGGTCCGGAGCTTTTCGGTCCCCCGGGTGCCGCCGATCGTGAAGCCCATGCCCCCTCCAACGGGTCGAGCGTGCCGCGGTTACGTGAAGGAATCGGAACGTGACCCTCTGTTCTTGAGACGGCGCTTGGTGGTCTCACGGGTGGTGCGCTCGGCGATATGCGCCCCGGCGCACTCCGTTCCGCCAGTTTCCGTCGTCCCGTGTCAAGTCAATCGCGTGTAGCGGGGCGGGAGTTCATACGAAGGGGTGGCGAATGGTGGCGTTTCCGGGATCGCCCTCGCGGGAGGGGTGATCGTGGGATTACGTTCAGTACACGGCCCTTGGATTTCGAGCACTCGTGGGTATGCCGGAGGCAAGTCGGTTTCCTGTTCGACGGGTGACATTCTCCGGACGGACGGCCGCAACAGGCGGCATTCTGTTAGGGCTTGAGGGAACGCGCGGCGTGGTCGGCGCGCACGTGTCGTGAAGGATGGGGGCGTTCCAGTGGGCGGCAGTGGCGGAAGCGGTATGAACGCTGAGAAGCGCCCCAACGAGATGCTCACGTCCTGGTTCGTGCGCAGCGGCTGGTCCAAGGGCGAGCTGGCGCGCCAAGTGAACCGCAGAGCACGGCAGCTGGGCGCCCACCACATCTCCACGGACACCTCACGGGTGCGCCGCTGGCTGGACGGTGAGAACCCCCGCGAGCCGATTCCGCGCATTCTCTCCGAGCTGTTCTCCGAGCGCTTCGGCTGCGTCGTCGCCGTCGAGGACCTGGGCCTGCGCGCCGCCCACCGCACACCCGCCTCCTCCGGGGTCGACCTGCCCTGGACCGGCCCGCAGACCGTCGCGCTGATCAGCGAGTTCTCGCGCAGCGACCTGATGCTGGCCCGCCGCGGCTTCCTCGGCACCTCGCTCGCGCTCTCCGCGGGTCCCGCCCTCATCGAGCCCATGCAGCGCTGGCTGGTTCCCTCGCCGGCGACGCCGCGCGAGGAGCCGGAGCCCGCCGCGATGCGCCGCCCGGCGCGTCTGTCCAAGCCGGAGCTGGACCTCCTGGAGTCCACGACGGTGATGTTCCGCCAGTGGGACGCCCAGTGCGGGGGAGGGCTCCGGCGCAAGGCCGTCGTCGGCCAGCTGCACGAGGTGACGGACCTGCTGCAGGAGCCCCAGCCCGAAGCGACCGCCAAGCGCCTCTTCAAGGTCGCGGGCGAGCTGGCCGAACTGGCGGGCTGGATGAGCTACGACGTGGGTCTGCAGCCCACCGCCCAGAAGTACTTCGTCCTCGCCCTGCACGCCGCGAAGGAAGCGGGCGAGAAGCCCCTCGGGTCGTACATCCTCTCCAGCATGAGCCGCCAGATGATCCACCTCGGCCGGCCGGACGACGCCCTCGAACTGATCCACCTCGCGCAGTACGGCAGCCGTGACTGCGCCGGCCCCCGCACCCAGGCGATGCTGTATGCGATGGAGGCCCGCGCGTACGCCAGCATGGGCCAGCCCGGCAAGTGCAAGCGGGCCGTCCGGATGGCCGAGGACACCTTCGCCGACGCCGAGGAGTTCGACGAGCCCGATCCGGACTGGATCCGCTTCTTCTCCGAGGCCGAGCTGAACGGCGAGAACGCCCACTCGTACCGCGACCTGGCCTACGTGGCGGGCCGCAGCCCCGCCTACGCCTCGCTCGCCGAGCCGGTCATGGAGCGCGCCGTGCGGCTCTTCGGGGAGGACGCCGAACACCAGCGTTCGTACGCCCTGAACCTCATCGGCAAGGCCACCGTCCACCTGCTCCAGCGCGAGCCCGAGCAGAGCACGGTGCTTGCCGGGCAGGCCCTCGACATCGCCAAGAAGGTCCGCTCCGAGCGGGTCAACACCCGCCTGCGCAAGACCGTCGACACCGCCGTACGGGACTTCGGGGACGTCGCCGAGGTCGTACAGATCACCGAGCGGCTCGCCATCGAGATGCCGGAGACCGCGGAGGCGGTCTGAGACCCGGCACGACCGGCTCCGGCCGCGGCGTCCATCCCGAACAACCCGACTCGGCTCCCCCCACGCCAAGTCATCCGGATGGCCGCCGCGGCCGGTTCGTGTGCCGTGCGCAGGGTAGGAAATCCCGCCCCGCGTGACCCGGCAGTTCATGGACGCGTAACACGTACGACCTCTTCGTCATTGCGGCGAAACACCGAGGGGCGCCCGCCGAAACCGCGCTGCGTCAATCTCTTGGCGCATAACCGGCCCACAGCCCCGACCTCCCCAGGAGCACGGGCCCCCTCGGTACCGCACAGGCTTCGCCCGCACGGGCCGCATACGACGACGAGGAGACGCCGATGCCCCCAGGCATCACGATCGCCGCAGACGCCCCCGAGCTGTCTGCCGCAAACACCGGGTTCATGCTCATCTGTTCCGCCCTGGTGATGCTCATGACGCCGGGACTGGCCTTCTTCTACGGAGGCATGGTCCGCGTCAAGAGCACCCTGAACATGCTGATGATGAGCTTCATCAGCCTGGGGATCGTCACCATCCTCTGGGTGCTGTACGGCTTCTCCGTCGCGTTCGGCACCGACCACGGCGGCCTCTTCGGGTGGGAGAGCGACTACGTCGGACTCAGCGGCCTCGGCATCAACCAGCTCTGGGACGGCTACACCATTCCGGTCTACGTCTTCGCCGTCTTCCAGCTGATGTTCGCCGTCATCACGCCCGCGCTGATCAGCGGCGCCCTCGCGGACCGCGTGAAGTTCACGGCCTGGGCGCTCTTCGTCGCCCTGTGGGCCACGATCGTGTACTTCCCCGTCGCGCACTGGGTGTGGGGCACCGGCGGCTGGGCCTTCGAGCTCGGCGTCATCGACTTCGCGGGCGGCACGGCCGTCCACATCAACGCCGGTGCCGCGGCGCTCGGCGTCATCCTCGTCATCGGCAAGCGCGTCGGCTTCAAGAAGGACCCGATGCGGCCCCACTCGCTGCCGCTCGTGATGCTCGGCGCGGCGCTGCTGTGGTTCGGCTGGTTCGGCTTCAACGCCGGGTCGTGGCTCGGCAACGACGACGGCGTCGGCGCGCTCATGTTCGTCAACACGCAGGTCGCCACCGCCGCCGCCATGCTCGCCTGGCTCGTCTACGAGAAGATCCGCCACGGCGCGTTCACCACGCTGGGCGCCGCGTCGGGCGCCGTCGCCGGTCTCGTCGCCATCACCCCGTCCGGCGGCTCCTGCTCGCCGCTCGGCGCCATCGCCATCGGCGCGATCGCCGGTCTGCTGTGCGCCATGGCCGTCGGCCTCAAGTTCCGGTTCGGCTTCGACGACTCCCTCGACGTCGTCGGCGTCCACCTGGTCGGCGGTGTCGTCGGCTCGATCCTCGTGGGCTTCTTCGCCACCGGCGGCGGGCAGTCGAAGGCCCAGGGCCTCTTCTACGGCGGCGGCCTGGAACAGCTGTGGAAGCAGCTGGCCGGTGTCGGCGCCGTCCTCGCGTACTCCCTGATCGCCTCCGCGGTCCTCGCCCTGCTCATCGACAAGACGATCGGGATGCGCGTCAGCGAAGATGACGAGGTCGCGGGCATCGACCAGGTCGAACACGCGGAGACCGCCTACGACTTCAGCGGCGCGGGCGGCGGCACCGTCCCGCGCACCCCTCTCCCGGGGCCGGTCCAGGGCACGGCGGCAGCGCAGGCTCAGAAGAACAAGAAGGTGGACGCATGAAGCTCATCACCGCGGTGGTCAAGCCGCACCGGCTCGACGAGATCAAGGAGGCCCTGCAGGCCTTCGGCGTGCAGGGCCTGACCGTCACCGAGGCCAGCGGATACGGACGCCAGCGCGGACACACCGAGGTCTACCGGGGCGCCGAGTACACGGTGGACCTCGTACCGAAGATCCGCATCGAGGTCCTCGTCGAGGACGACGACGCCGACCAGGTCCTCGATGTCGTGGTCAAGGCCGCCCGGACCGGCAAGATCGGCGACGGCAAGGTCTGGAGCGTCCCGGTCGACACGGCCATCCGGGTGCGCACCGGCGAGCGCGGACCCGACGCGCTGTGAACCGGCGCCGACCGGGCAGTGACGGGGCGGAACTGAGCGGAACTGAGCGGGACTGAACAGGAGCTGCTGGGTGACGAGTGTGGACGTACGAACCGAATCGGAAGCGGAAGACTCCGGACCCAGCGGCTACGCGGCGGCCCGGCTGCGGCTCCTCCAGGAGGAGTCGCGGTCCGGGCCGCCGCGCCGTTCCGCCCTCTCGGAGCTGACGGACGACTGGCTGGCCGGGCTCTTCCAGGCGGGCTCCGGCTCCCAGAGCGTGCCCCGGGGCGTCGCGCTCGTCGCGGTGGGCGGGTACGGGCGCGGGGAGCTGTCGCCGCGCAGCGACCTCGACCTGCTCCTGCTGCACGACGGGAACACGGACGCCACGCAGGTGGCCGCCCTCGCCGACCGCCTCTGGTACCCCGTCTGGGACCTCGGGCTCGCCCTCGACCACTCCGTGCGTACGCCGTCCCAGGCGCGCAAGACCGCCGGGGAGGACCTCAAGGTGCACCTCGGGCTCCTTGACGCGCGGCACGTCGCCGGGGACCTGGGGCTGACCGCGGGGCTGCGCACCGCCGTCCTCGCCGACTGGCGCAACCTTGCCCCGAAGCGGCTGCCCGAGCTGCGCGAGCTGTGCGAGGAGCGGGCCGCCCGCCAGGGCGAGTTGAGCCACCTCCTCGAACCCGACCTGAAGGAGGCAAGGGGCGGACTGCGCGACGCCACGGCGCTGCGGGCCGTCGCCGCCTCCTGGCTCGCGGACGCCCCGCGCGAGGGCCTCGCCGACGCCCGGCGCCGGCTGCTCGACGTGCGCGACGCGCTGCACCTCGCCACGGGGCGGGCCACCGACCGGCTCGCCCTTCAGGAGCAGGACCAGGTCGCGGCCGCGCTCGGCCTGCTGGACGCCGACACCTTGCTGCGCGAGGTGTACGAATCCGCTCGCGTCGTCTCCTACGCCAGCGACGTCACCTGGCGCGAGGTCGGACGGGTGCTGCGGGCCCGGTCCGTGCGGCCGCGGCTGCGGGCCATGCTGGGCGGCGGCCGGGGGGCCGTGGCCGAGCGGTCGCCGCTGGCCGAGGGGGTCGTGGAGCAGGACGGGGAGGTCGTGCTCGCCCGCGCCGCCCGGCCCGAACGGGACCCCGTCCTGCCGCTGCGGGCCGCCGCGGCCGCCGCGCAGGCGGGACTGCCGCTCTCCCTGCACGCCGTGCGTCGACTGGCCGCCTCCGTGCGGCCCCTGCCCACTCCGTGGCCCGCCGAGGCGCGCGAGCAACTGGTGACGCTGCTCGGCGCGGGGCGGCCGACCGTCGAGGTGTGGGAGGCGCTGGAGGCGGAGGGCCTCATCACGCAGTTGCTGCCCGACTGGGAGCGGGTGCGGTGCCGGCCGCAGCGCAACGCCGTCCACACGTGGACGGTCGACCGGCACCTGGTGGAGACGGCGGTACGGGCCGCCGAGCTGACGCGGCGGGTCGGGCGGCCCGACCTGCTCCTGGTGGCGGCGCTCCTGCACGACATCGGCAAGGGCTGGCCCGGGGACCACTCCGTGGCCGGGGAGATCATCGCGCGTGACGTCGCGGCGAGGGTGGGCTTCGACGCCGGGGACGTGGCCGTCGTCGCCTGTCTCGTACGGCACCATCTGCTCCTGGTCGAGACCGCCACGCGGCGTGACCTCGACGACCCGGCGACGGTACGGGGGGTCGCCGAGGCCGTCGGTTCCGTGGGGACGCTGGAGCTGCTGCACGCCCTGACCGAGGCGGACGCGCTGGCCACCGGGCCCGCGGCCTGGTCGGCGTGGCGGGGCGCGCTGGTCGCCGATCTGGTGAAACGGGTGGCGGCGGTGCTCTCCGGGGACGAGCCGGGCGAGGCGTCTTCGGAGGGGGCGGCGCCCACGGCCGAGCAGGAGCGGCTGGCGGTCGAGGCATTCCGTACGGGTGGGCCGGTGCTGGCTCTGCGGGCGCGGGCGGAGGAGTCTCCCGGAGAGCGGGAGCGGGAGCGGGAGCCGGCGCCGACGCCGGCGCCTGAGCCGCTCGGTGTCGAACTGCTCATCGCCGTGCCGGAGCAGACCGGGGTGCTGTCCGCCGTGGCCGGGGTCCTGGCCGTGCACCGGCTCACGGTGCGGACGGCGGAGCTGCGGGAGATCGCGCTGCCGTCCGGGATCGAGGGCGCGGCGGGCTCGGTGCTGCTGCTCGACTGGCGGGTCGCGGCGGAGTACGGCTCCTTGCCGCAGGCCGCGCGGCTGCGGGCCGATCTGGTGCGGGCGCTCGACGGGTCGCTGGACATCGCGGGGCGGCTGCGGGAACGGGACGCCGCGTATCCCCGACGGCGGGGAACCGTGGCGCCGCCGCCGCGCGTCACGGTGGCTCCGTCGGGGTCACGCCTCGCGACGGTCATCGAGGTCCGCGCCCAGGACGCGCCGGGTCTGCTGCATCGGATCGGGCGGGCGTTGGAGGCGGCGGGGGTGGTGGTGCGCAGCGCACACGCCTCGACGCTGGGCGCGAACGCGGTGGACGCCTTTTATGTGACGGGGCTGGATGGGGGGCCGCTGTCGGGGGAGGGGGCGGTGGAGGTGGCTCGGGGGGTGGAGGCGGCTCTGAGGGAGCTGGCGGGGGCGCCTTGAGCGGTGCCGTCTGCGCCTTCTCTCTGTTTGTGGGGCGGGGCCGCGGGGGTATGTGCGTGCTCGCCATCTTGGTGCGGGCGTTGATGTGCTGCTGGGCTACTTCTTCCACTGTGCTCCGCTCGCACATACCCCCACGTCCCCTCGGGAGCGCTGGCGACTGCGGGCCGTCGCGGATTTCCAGCTCCTGACGCCCGCCCTGCAACGCGGGGAGCCCCTCCGCCCTCCCGTATTCCCACGCCTGCCCTCGCAGCGCGGGGGTCCCCCGCCCGCCCTGTGTGCCTACGCCCACCCTGCAACGCGGGGCAAACGGGTGGGTGGGTGGGAGACATCCGCCGCGGAGCGGCGGGACTGCTTGTGACGGGAGGACAGTCGCGGGGCGCAGGGCAACTGGCAGGGCCGGGTCGCCGGGGGAAGAACCGCCCGGAGCCCCAGGCACCGCCACACGCCAGATACTCTGGAAGGCGACCTGTCAGCCCGCCCCCAACTCGAGGATTCGCGACCGCCGTGTTCGATACTCTCTCCGACCGCCTCGCAGCGACATTCAAGAACCTCCGGGGCAAGGGCCGCCTGTCCGAGGCGGACATCGACGCCACGGCGCGCGAGATCCGCATCGCCCTGCTCGAGGCGGACGTCGCCCTGCCCGTCGTACGCGCCTTCATCAAGCAGATCAAGGAGCGCGCGGCCGGCGTCGAGGTCTCCCAGGCCCTCAACCCCGCCCAGCAGGTCATCAAGATCGTCAATGAGGAGCTCATTGGCATTCTGGGTGGCGAGACCCGGCGCCTGCGGTTCGCGAAGACCGCGCCGACCGTCATCATGCTCGCGGGTCTGCAGGGTGCCGGTAAGACGACCCTCGCCGGAAAGCTCGGCCTCTGGCTGAAGGGGCAGGGCCACGCGCCGCTCCTCGTCGCCTGCGACCTCCAGCGCCCCAACGCCGTCAACCAGCTGAGCGTCGTCGCCGAGCGCGCCGGCGTGGGTGTGTACGCCCCGCAGCCGGGCAACGGCGTGGGTGACCCGGTGCAGGTCGCCAAGGACTCCATCGAGTTCGCGCGGACCAAGCAGTACGACGTGGTCGTCGTCGACACCGCCGGCCGCCTCGGCATCGACCAGGAACTGATGCAGCAGGCTGCGGACATCCGCGACGCGGTCAGCCCCGACGAGGTCCTGTTCGTCGTCGACGCCATGATCGGTCAGGACGCCGTCAACACGGCGGAGGCATTCCGCGACGGCGTCGGCTTCGACGGCGTGGTGCTCTCGAAGCTGGACGGCGACGCCCGCGGCGGTGCCGCGCTGTCGATCGCGAAGGTCACCGGGCGCCAGATCATGTTCGCCTCGAACGGCGAGAAGCTGGACGAGTTCGACGCGTTCCACCCGGACCGCATGGCGTCCCGCATCCTCGGCATGGGCGACAT
Source organism: Streptomyces sp. NPDC003379 (assembly GCF_053589195.1). Taxonomy (NCBI): domain Bacteria; kingdom Bacillati; phylum Actinomycetota; class Actinomycetes; order Kitasatosporales; family Streptomycetaceae; genus Streptomyces; species Streptomyces sp. NPDC003379. The sequence continues at coordinate 86,413 of NZ_JBSFRK010000006.1, forward strand.
GCTCACGCTCATCGAGAAGGCGGAGCAGACCTTCTCCCAGCAAGAGGCCGAGAAGATGGCCTCCAAGCTGGCGAGCAGCAAGGGCAAGGACTTCACACTCGATGACTTCCTGGCCCAGATGGAGCAGGTCAGGAAGATGGGCAGCATCAGCAAGCTGCTCGGGATGATGCCCGGCATGGGGCAGATCAAGGACCAGATCAACAACATCGACGAGCGGGACGTCGACCGCACCGCCGCCATCATCAAGTCGATGACGCCCGCCGAGCGGGAGGACGCGACGATCATCAACGGCTCGCGTCGGGCCCGTATCGCCAAGGGCTCCGGCGTCGAGGTCAGCGCCGTGAAGAACCTCGTCGAGCGGTTCTTCGAGGCGCGGAAGATGATGTCGCGCATGGCCCAGGGCGGCGGCATGCCGGGTATGCCCGGGATGCCGGGCATGGGTGGCGGCGCCGGCAAGCAGAAGAAGAAGCAGAAGCAGGCCAAGGGCAAGCGGCGCTCCGGCAACCCGATGAAGCGCAAGCAGGAGGAGCTGGAGGCGGCCACGCGCCGTGAGCAGGCCGGTCAGTCCGGGGACGCCTTCGGCCTTCCCGGTGGCCAGGCCGCGCAGAACTTCGAGCTGCCGGACGAGTTCAAGAAGTTCATGGGCTGAGCCGGTTCGCCGGCCCGCCGGTCCGCCGTGCGAGCTCATCTCGTATGACATCTGGGGCGTCCCTCTAAGGGGGCGCCCCAGGCGTTTCCAGGGGCATGGGGTGGGGGGCGTGGAGCGGGTGCCTCCGTCCGTGTTCTGACGTAACGTCCGGATATGAGTAACCCTGTGCCGCCGCGCCAGGCGCCCGACCGGCCGTGGCGCTCCGAGGGCGCGCCCTCGCCCGCCCCCACGCCGCCGCCGAAGAAGAAGATGCCGGGCGGCTGGGGCGGGCTGATCCTGACGGCTCTGATCGTCTACCTCATCGCCAACCTCGTGCTGTCCTTCTTCAACGAGGGCGACGAGCCGACCATCTCGTACACCGAGTTCAGCAAGCAGGTCGACTCCGGCAACGTCTCGAAGATCTACTCCAAGGGCGACGCGATCCAGGGGCAGCTCAAGAAGGAGCAGGAGAAGCCCGGTGACGCCAAGGGGAACTACACCAAGTTCACCACCCAGCGGCCCGCCTTCGCCGACGACAAGCTCTGGAACGACCTGACCGAGCACAAGGTCACCGTCACCGCCGAGCCCGTCGTGCAGGAGCGCAGCTTCCTCTCCAACCTGCTCATCTCGCTCGCCCCGATGCTGCTCCTCGTGGTGCTGTGGATCTTCATCGCCCGGCGCATGAGCGCGGGCATGGGCGGCGGGGGCGGCATGCTGGGGCGCAAGACGCCGCCCAAGCCGGTCGAGCTGGAGCCCGGCGCGAAGCGGACCACCTTCGAGGACGTGGCGGGCATCGACGAGGTCGAGGGTGAGCTGAACGACGTCGTCGACTTCCTCAAGAATCCCGACGCCTATCGCACGATGGGCGCCAAGATGCCGCGCGGCGTGCTGCTCTCGGGGCCGCCCGGCACCGGCAAGACCCTGCTGGCGCGCGCCGTCGCGGGCGAGGCGGGCGTGCCCTTCTTCTCGGCCTCCGCCTCGGAGTTCATCGAGATGATCGTGGGCGTGGGCGCCTCACGCGTACGGGAACTCTTCGCCGAGGCCCGCAAGGTCGCGCCGTCGATCATCTTCATCGACGAGATCGACACGATCGGGCGCGCGAGGGGCGGCGGCAGCGGCATGGGCGGTCACGACGAGCGCGAGCAGACCCTGAACCAGATCCTCACCGAGATGGATGGTTTCTCGGGGGCGGAAGGCGTCATCGTGCTCGCCGCCACCAACCGCGCCGACGTCCTCGACCCCGCCCTCACCCGGCCCGGCCGCTTCGACCGCGTCGTCAACGTCTCGCCCCCCGACCGCGGCGGCCGCGAGGCCATCCTCAGGATCCATACGCGCGCCATCCCGCTGGCCGACGACGTCGACCTCGCCCAGGTCGCCCGTACGACACCGGGCATGACCGGCGCCGAACTCGCCAACCTCGCCAACGAAGCCGCCCTCCTCGCCGTCAAACGCAAGCGGAAGGTGGTCACACAGTCCGACCTCTCCGAAGCCATGGAGAAGGTCCAGCTCGGCGCCGAGCGGCCGCTGGTCATGCCGGAGGAGGAGCGTCGGCGTACGGCGTACCACGAGAGCGGTCACGCCCTGCTCGGCATGCTGCAGCCCGGCGCCGACCCGGTCCGCAAGATCACGATCGTGCCGCGCGGCCGCGCCCTCGGCGTCACGCTGTCCACCCCGGACTCCGACAAGTACGCCTACACGGAGGAGTACCTACGCGGCCGCATCATCGGCGCCCTAGGAGGCATGGCCGCCGAACACGTCGTCTACGGAGTCATCACCACCGGCGCCGAGAACGACCTGGAGCAGGTCACCAACATCGCCCGCGGCATGGTCGGCCGCTGGGGCATGAGCGAACTCGTGGGGCGCCTCTCCGCCCTGCCGAGCGACGCCCAGCAGGCGTACGGACTGTCGGCCGCCCCGCAGACGCTCGACACGATCGACGGCGAGATGCGGCGGATCGTCGACGAGTGCTATGAGAACGCCTGCCGCCAGCTGCGCGAGCACCGGGGCCAACTGGACGCGCTGGCCGCGGCGCTCCTTGAGAACGAGACCCTGGAGGAGGCCGAGGCGTACCGCGTCGCCGGCGTCACACGGAAGGCGTACCGGAACCGCTAGGGCGTACGCGCGATCAAGTACCGGAAGACGTTCGGCATCCACACCGTCCCGTCACGGCGCCGGTACGGATGCAGCGCCTCCGTCAGCTCCTTGTCGACCTGCACCTTGTCCGTCGCGCCCACCGCCGCGTCGAACAGGCCCGTCGAGAGCAGCCCCCGGACCGCGCTCTCCACGTCCGCGTATCCGAAGGGGCACGCGACCCGCCCCGAGCCGTCCGGCTTGAGGCCCGCCCGCTGGGCGACCTCCTCCAGGTCGTCCCGCAGCGCCGGGCGCCAACTGCCCGCGGCCCGCAAGGGGTCGGTGAGCTTGGTCGCCACCCTCATGACCGTGGACGTGGTGCAACGCTCCGGAGGACCCCATCCGGCGAGCACCACAGGGGTGCCCCGGCCGGTGAGCGGAGCCGCCGCCTCCAGAAGGCTGGAGAGCCCTTCGGAGTCGCCCCCCATGCAGCCGATCGGCTGGAACGCGGTGACGAGGTTGTACGCGGGCACGTCCGGGTCCGCCGCGTCCGCGGGGCCGCCTTCGACGAGCCGGGCCCGGGCACGCGCGCGCGCCTGCGACGTGGCGTCCGACAGCAGCCTCTCGCGCGCGAGGGCCAGCCGTTCGGGCGCCGACGCGTCGACACCGGTGACCGCGGCGCCACGGGATGCCGCCATCAACAGGGCGAGTCCCGATCCGCAGCCGAGGCCGAGCAGCCGGGTGCCGTTGCCCACGTCGAGCCGTTCGTACACCGCTTCATAGAGCGGGACCAGCATCCGTTCCTGGATCTCCGCCCAGTCACGCGCGCGTGCACACAGGTCCACACGGGGCGCCGTGCCCGCGCGAGGGAGGTGCGACTGCACGAGTGTTGGTGTCATCGAAAGCGCCCCATTCCGCCGAGAGTTAAAGCCGTGCCGGAAGTCAACGGTTCGTCCGCCCCCGTGTAGTGCGCTCGCACTCCCCCCGTATGCCAGAGAACTCCGCATCCGTCGCGGCGTCCAGAGGTTGTGGGCCAATGCTTGCGTGCCACCGTTGTGCGCCCCCCGGGGGAAAACGATTTACGCTCCCCGCAGGCTCGCCCCTACCATGCGCGCCATGGCCAAGACCCCCGTGCTCACGCCCCAGGCGGACGACTTTCCGCGCTGGTACCAGGACTTGAGGAGCCGGTCGTCGTGCGCCCCACCTCCGAGACGATCGTCAATGAGTACTTCTCCAAGTGGGTGCAGAGCTACCGCGACCTGCCCCTGCTGATCAACCAGTGGGTGAACGTCGTCCGTTGGGAGAAAGGCCCTCCAGCTCGGTATCAGCCACGAGCTGGGGCAGAACTTCGCCAAGGCCTTCCACACCCGGTACCTGTCCAAGAAGGGCGAGCAGGAGCTGGTCTGGCAGACCTCCTGGGGGAGCACGACACGGCTGATCGGCGCCCTGGTGATGATGCACGGCGACGACAACGGCATGCGCGTGCCGCCCCGCCTCGCGCCCGTCCAGGCCGTCGTCCTCGCCGTCAAGGGCGACGACGCGGTGCTCGCCGAGGTCCGCGAGATCGGCGCCGCCCTGCGGGCCGCGGGCGTACGCGTCCAGGTCGACGACCGTACGGACATCCCCTTCGGGAGGCGCGCCGTCGACTGGGAGCTCAAGGGCGTGCCCGTCCGCGTCGAGGTCGGCCCGCGCGACCTGGAGAACGGCACCGCGATGCTCGCCCGCCGCATCGCGGGAGGCAAGCGGCCCGTCGCGATCGGCGCCCTCGCCGCGCTGCTGCCCACCGTCCTGGAGGAGGACCAGGCGCTGCTGCTCACCCAGGCCCGCGCGCGCCGCGCGTCCCGGACCTCGGACGTGAGCACCGTCGAGGAGGCCGTCGAGGCCACCGCCGGCGGCGGCTGGGCGCGGATCCCGTGGGCCTCGCTCGGCGAAGAAGGCGAGGCCGGGCTGGCCGAGCACTCCGTGACCGTACGGTGTCTGGTCGCCGAGGACGGGGCGGTGCCGGACGCGGAGGACACCCCGGGTAACGTCGCTCTCGTGGCCCGCTCCTACTGAGGAGCGCGGCCCCGGTGCGAAGCGCCCGTTTTCGGCTCGTACGCCTGTAGAGGCAACACAAGCCCCGGCGTGAGGGCTTTCCCTACGCGCCGGGGCGTACGCGCCGCTACGTACCGGCTTGATGTGAGCTGTGAGGCTTCTCCGCAGATCAGCGCACCCGCCCTCGTCCGGACGCATCAACGGCAACTGACGGGTACGTGCAAATTATTTGGGATGCCCCGGAATGGAACCCCCGAGGCGCCCGGCTCGTTGTCACGACGTGAGCACGACACCACCTGTTCTCGCCGCAGAGCTGGCACAGGCGTGGGCCGACATTCAGCGGCACCACCCCGAGCTGCCCGATCTTGCCGCGCCCGAATCCCTGATCGGAGAGTCGTCGTCCGCGTGTGGCGCCGAGCTCTCCTTCGAGCGACTGCTTCACGAGGCAGTCCATGGCATCGCCGCCTCGCGCGGCGTACGCGACACCTCACGCGCCGGCCGCTATCACAACCGTCGGTTCCTCGCGATCGCCGAGGAGCTGGGCCTGGACCATCCCGAGGAACCGCATCCCAGCAGCGGCTTCTCACTGGTCACGCTCAACCCCGACGCCAAGAAGCGCTATCGCCCGACGATCGAGCGACTCCAGCGCGCCCTGAAGGCACACACCGCGGCGACGACCGCGGACACCGCGCGCAGCTTCAGGGGCCCGGCCGCCCGGCACGGCTCCTCCGGGGGCGGCGTGCGCGTGAAGGCCGTCTGCGACTGCGGGCGCAATGTCCGCGTGGTCCCGTCCGTGCTCGCCCAGGCCCCCATCATGTGCGGCGGCTGCGGCAAGCCCTTCCGGATCCCGGAAGCGATCGGCGCGGGCGTGGGTTGAGCTGGACCGGGGCGCCCGGGCCGGGGTGCGGGTGCCCCGGCGACGTATGGCACAATGGCTAGCTGTACTCGACAGTCGCATAGGACCCCTCTCTCCTCCGGCTGACGCGTCCATCGGGCACTCGAGTACCGCAACCCCACGCGGCATCACCGTTGTGCCCACCCACGTCAAGACCAGGAGACACCACTCCCGTGGCAGTCAAGATCAAGCTGAAGCGTCTGGGCAAGATCCGTTCGCCTCACTACCGCATCGTCGTCGCCGACTCCCGTACCCGCCGTGACGGCCGGGCCATCGAGGAGATCGGCCTGTACCACCCGGTGCAGAACCCCTCGCGCATCGAGGTCAACTCGGAGCGTGCCCAGTACTGGCTGTCCGTCGGCGCCCAGCCGACCGAGCCGGTCATGGCCATCCTGAAGCTCACCGGTGACTGGCAGAAGCACAAGGGCCTGCCGGCCCCGGCGCCGCTGCTCGTCGCCGAGCCCAAGGACAAGCGCGCCGCGTTCGAAGCCTTCACCAAGGGTTTCGAGGGCGACGACGCCAAGGGCGAGGCCATCACCCAGAAGGCCAAGAAGTCTGACAAGAAGGCGGACGAGGCCGAGGTCGCGTCCACCGAGTCGACCGAGGCCTGAGCATGCTCGAGGAGGCTCTCGAGCACCTCGTGAAAGGCATCGTCGACAACCCCGACGACGTGCAGGTCGCCTCGCGCAACCTGCGCCGTGGACGCGTCCTCGAGGTCCGGGTCCACCCCGACGACCTCGGCAAGGTGATCGGCCGTAACGGCCGCACCGCGCGCGCTCTGCGGACCGTCGTGGGCGCCATCGGCGGCCGCGGTGTCCGCGTCGACCTCGTCGACGTGGACCAGGTTCGCTGAACCGGGTTCGTAGAACCACAGCAGCACCGGCTCGGGCCGGGGAGGGCTTTCGAGCCGTCCCCGGCCCGCAGTCGTATACCGAGGAGAGAACGCAGTGCAGTTGGTAGTCGCCCGTATCGGCCGTGCCCACGGCATCAAGGGTGAGGTCACCGTCGAGGTCCGCACCGACGAGCCCGAGCTGCGGCTCGGCCCCGGCGCCGTGCTCGCCACCGACCCCGCATCCGTGGGGCCGCTGACCATCGAGACGGGCCGGGTGCACAGCGGCAAGCTGCTGCTGCGCTTCGAGGGCGTACGCGACCGCACCGGCGCCGAGGCCCTGCGCAACACCCTCCTGATCGCCGAGGTCGACCCGGAGCAGCTCCCGGAAGACCCCGAGGAGTACTACGACCACCAGCTGATGGACCTCGATGTGGTCACCAAGGACGGCGTCGAGGTCGGCCGCATCACGGAGATCTCGCACCTGCCCTCGCAGGACCTGTTCATCGTGGAGCGGCCCGACGGCGAAGAGGTCATGATCCCCTTCGTCGAGGAGATCGTCACCGAGATCGACCTGGAGGAGCAGCGGGCGATCATCGACCCGCCTCCGGGACTCATCGACGACCGCGCGGAGATCGCCTCCGCCCGGGACGCCGAGGCGGCCTCGGGGGACGAGGCGGCCTCGGGGGACGAGGCGGCCTCGGGGGACGAGGCGGCCTCGCGGGCCAAGGCGGCCTCGCGGGCCAAGGCGGCCTCGCCCAAGGCAGCCTCGGAGGACAAGGCGTAATGCGGCTCGACGTCGTCACGATCTTCCCCGAGTACCTGGAACCCCTGAACGTCTCCCTCGTCGGCAAGGCACGCGCGCGTGGGCAGCTCGACGTGCACGTGCACGACCTCAGGGAGTGGACGTACGACCGCCACAACACGGTCGACGACACCCCCTACGGCGGCGGCCCCGGCATGGTCATGAAGACCGGCCCCTGGGGCGCGGCCCTCGACGACGTGCTCGCCGAGGGGTACGAGTCCGGGGCCCACGGGCCCGTCCTGGTCGTCCCCACGCCCAGCGGCCGCCCCTTCACCCAGGAGCTCGCCGTCGAGCTCTCGGAGCGCCCCTGGCTGGTCTTCACGCCCGCGCGCTACGAAGGCATCGACCGCCGCGTCATGGACGAGTACGCGACCCGCATGCCCGTCTACGAGGTGTCCATCGGCGACTACGTCCTCGCGGGCGGGGAAGCGGCCGTCCTGGTCGTCACCGAGGCGGTGGCCCGGCTGCTGCCCGGCGTCCTGGGCAACGCCGAATCCCACCGGGACGACTCCTTCGCCCCCGGCGCCATGGCCAACCTCCTCGAAGGCCCCGTCTACACCAAGCCCCCCGAGTGGCGCGGTCACGGCATCCCGGACGTCCTGCTCAGCGGCCACCACGGCAAGATCGCGCGCTGGCGACGGGACGAGGCGCTGCGCCGCACCACCCGCAACAGGCCCGACCTCATCGAGCGTTGCGATCCCAAGGTCTTCGACAAGAAGGACCGCGAGATGCTCTCGATTCTGGGGTGGCGGCCGGGGCCCGACGGCCGATTTGGGCCTGACCCCGAAGCCGTGGAAGAATAGGCCGCTGCTGTACGTCCAGCGTGCGCCCCTGCCACAGGGGGAATGACGCCCGCCCGACGCGATCAGCTACCGAATCCTCATCTCCCCGTACCGCTGATGACCTGTGGCATCAGTGAAGAAAGCAGACGATCATGGCTAACCTGCTCGACGCCGTCGACAGCGCGTCGCTGCGCAGCGACATCCCGGCCTTCCGCCCGGGTGACACCGTCAACGTCCACGTCCGCGTCATCGAGGGCAACCGCTCCCGTGTGCAGCAGTTCAAGGGCGTAGTCATCCGTCGCCAGGGTGCCGGCGTGCGCGAGAGCTTCACGGTCCGCAAGGTCTCCTTCTCCGTCGGCGTGGAGCGCACCTTCCCGGTGCACACCCCGATCGTCGAGAAGATCGAGCTCGTCACCCGCGGTGACGTGCGTCGCGCGAAGCTGTACTACCTCCGTGACCTGCGCGGCAAGGCCGCGAAGATCAAGGAGAAGCGCGAGCGCTGAGCTCCCGCGCGGGTCCACGGCGGCGCCGGATAGCATCTGGCTCCGATGGACACCGAAGCACAGCACACGGAGCGCGACCGCTCCTCCCCACCCTCCGATTCCGGAGACGTCCCGCACGTCGCCGAAGCATCCGAGGAGACGGAGGAACGGTCGCGCTCCGTTTTCATGTCGCTCGTCTCCCGGCTGCCGGGCGGCGGGTACACACTGACGTTCCTGCTGTGCGTGGGGGCCCTGCTCCTGGTGAGCGCCTTCGTGGTGCAGCCCTTCCAGATCCCGAGCCGCTCCATGGAGCCCGCCTTCCGCGTCGGGGACCGGGTACTCGTCAACAAGTTGGCGTACCGTTTCGGTTCCGAGCCGCAGCGGGGTGACGCGGTCGTCTTTGACGGCAGCGGTTACTTCGGGGATGCCGACTACATCAAGCGGGTCGTGGGCACCGGGGGAGACCGGGTGGTCTGCTGCCGGCGGGGAAGGATCAAGGTGAACGGCGAGCCCGTCGACGAGCCGTACCTCTACCCCGGGGACACCCCCTCACAGGTGCCCTTCGACGTCGTCGTCCCCGAAGGCAGCCTCTTCCTGCTCGGTGACCACCGCAGTGACTCACGTGACTCCCGGGACCACCTGGGACAGCCCGGCGGCGGCATGATCCCCGTCGACGAAGTCATCGGCCGGGCCGACTGGATCGCCTGGCCTATCGGCCACTGGACCTCCCTCAAGCGTCCCGACGGCTACGCGCGCGTGCCCGAACCCGGCGGCGCGCATGGGTAACCGCGGGCGGACACGCGCCGCCTCGGGCCACGGGGCCGACCCCCGGCTGCCCACGGGGTCCTGGCCCACCAGCGGCCCCGTACTGCCGGGCCGGGCGGAGCGGCGCAAGCTCGCGAAGAAGGTCAAGCGGCGCAGGCGGCGCTCGGCGATCAAGGAGATACCCCTCCTCCTCGGTGTGGCGCTGCTGATAGCCCTCGTCCTGAAGACCTTCCTGGTGCAGGCCTTCGTGATCCCCTCGGGCTCCATGGAGCAGACGATCCGCATCGGGGACCGGGTCCTGGTCGACAAGCTCACCCCCTGGTTCGGAGCGAAGCCGGAGCGCGGCGACGTCGTCGTCTTCAAGGACCCCGGCAACTGGCTCGAAGAGGAACAGGGCAGGAAGAAGGACGACCCGGTAGTCGTCAAGCAGGTCAAGGAGGGCCTGACCCAGATCGGTCTGCTGCCGTCCGACAGTGAGCGGGACCTGATCAAGCGCGTGATCGGCGTCGGCGGCGACACCGTGAAGTGCTGCGACAAGAATGACAAGGTCACCGTCAACGGCGTACCGCTCGACGAGCCCTACATCCACCCCGGTGACAAGCCGTCGGCGTTCGAGTTCAAGGTGAAGGTCCCCGAGGGGCGCCTCTTCATGATGGGCGACCACCGGAGCGACTCGGCCGACTCCCGCTTCCACCGCACGGAGAAGTTCGGCGGAACGGTCTCCGAGGACCAGGTCGTCGGGCGCGCCCTCGTCATCGCCTGGCCCTTCGGCCACTGGCGCGAATTGGAGGAGCCGGACACATACGCGTCCGTACCCGACGCGCGTGCGGCATCGGACACCGCCACAGGAGCGTCGCATAGGGTGGCACACGGCGATCGATACGGATTGATCCGACTCCCGACCCCTGCGGAACTCCCGCTCGTTATGGGAGTGGTGGGCTTGCATCGCATCTGGGGCAGGCGGCGACACGGACTGAGGAGTGGATGTGGGGGATTTGGCGGTCGGCGCACGATCCGGACACGAGGGGCCCGAGGAGCGGCCGGGACGATCCGACGAGCCGGGCGTCGAGGCCGTCGCGGGCGGTACGAACCCCGGGAGTGACGCCGCGGACGGCGACCGGGCGAAGAGCGAGCAGGCGAAGAGCGAGCAGGACACCAAGCAGCCGAAGAAGCCGCGCTCCTTCTGGAAGGAGCTGCCGCTCCTCATCGGTATCGCTCTGGTTCTGGCGCTGGTGATCAAGTCCTTCCTGGTCCAGGCGTTCTCGATCCCCTCGGACTCGATGCAGAACACCCTGCAGCAGGGTGACCGCGTCCTCGTCGACAAGCTGACACCGTGGTTCGGCTCCGAACCCGAGCGCGGCGAAGTCGTCGTCTTCAGGGATCCCGGCCACTGGCTGGACGGGGAGCCCACGCCCGACCCCAACGCGGTGCAGCGGGTCCTCGGCTGGATCGGCCTGATGCCGTCCGCCGACGAGAAGGACCTGATCAAGCGCGTCATCGCGGTCGGCGGCGACACCGTGGAGTGCAAGGGCACCGGCCCGGTGAAGGTCAACGGCAAGGCTTTGAACGAGCCGTACGTCTTCGCCGGGAACACCCCGTGCACGGTCGACGACCAGGGCGGCCAGTTCAAGGTCACCGTGCCCAAGGGCAAAATCTGGGTCATGGGTGACCACCGGCAGAACTCGCTGGACTCCCGCTACCACCAGAACCAGCCCGGCGGCGGCGCCGTCCCCGTGGACAACGTCGTGGGCCGCGCCATCGTGATCGCCTGGCCGCCCACCCGCTGGGCCACGCTGCCCAAGCCGGACACGTTCGACCAGCCGGGCATCAACGCGCTGTCGAGCGCCGCTCCCGGTGTCCTCGGCCTCGCGGGCGCCGTGCCGATCGTGCTGTGGCGTCGGCGGCGGCTGACGGTCACGGCCGCGCGGAACGCGAGGGTTTCTGGCGGCAGTACCGCCGGGTAGGGTGCCGTCCCAGATCGCCGATCTTCCGCCGTCCGTACGCACGGGCGGCGGAGTCGTCTCCAAGACGGGGGAGCACCGGGATGAGCAGGACACGTCGTACGGACGAGGGCCGGGGCCGGCTCGGCAGCGTGCTGTCGGGTGTGGCCGTGGCCCTCGGCTGTGTGCTCTTCCTCGGCGGGTTCGTCTGGGGCGCGGTCCTGTACCAGCCGTACACGGTGCCCACCGGGTCGATGACGCCGACGATCGGCTCGGGCGACCGGGTCCTGGCGCAGCGGATCGACGGCGACGAGGTGCGCCGCGGTGACGTCGTCGTCTTCAAGCAGGCCACCTGGGGCGACCTGCCGATGGTCAAGCGTGTGGTCGGCGTGGGCGGCGACAAGGTCGCCTGCTGCAAGGACGGCAAGCTGACCGTCAATGGCAAGGAAGTCGCAGAACCGTATCTCCTCGAGGGCCAAGGAGCCGCGGTCACCGGCATCCCCACCACGACCGTCCCCGAGGGCCGCCTGTTCCTGCTCGGCGACGAGCGCAGCGGCTCCCTGGACTCCAGCGTGCACCTGAGCGACGGGGAGAACGGCTCGGTGCCGCGCGGCGCGGTGCAGGCGCGGGTCGACGCGGTGGCCTGGCCGATGGACAAGTTCGGCATGCTGGAGCGCCCCGAGGGCTTCGCGGACATGCCGGGCGGCCTCTCCGCGCCCGGTCCGTTGCGCATGGTGGTGACCGCGGTCGTGGTGGGCATGGGCCTCGTCCTGGGCGGCGCCGCGTACGGCCCGGTGGCCAGGCGCCTGGGCCGCGGACGCGGCAGTGGCCGTACGAGGGAGGCCGTCGGTGCCGCCTGAGCGGCTGCGCAGGGTCGCCCGGGTGGTGCTGCTCGACCCGAGCGACCGCATTCTCCTGCTGCACGGCCATGAGCCCGGCGACCTCGCGGACGACTGGTGGTTCACGCCGGGCGGCGGTCTGGAGGGCGACGAGACGCGGGAACAGGCCGCCCTGCGCGAGCTGCGCGAGGAGACCGGCATCACGGAGGTCGAGCTCGGCCCGGTGCTGTGGCGCCGGGTCTGCTCCTTCCCCTTCGCCGGGCGCCGTTGGGACCAGGACGAGTGGTACTACCTGGCGCGTACGTCGCAGACGGTGACCGTCGCCGAGGGGCTGACGGAGCTGGAGCGCCGCAGTGTCGCCGGAGCACGTTGGTGGACGTGCCGAGAACTGACCGAGGCTCATGAGACGGTGTACCCGACCAGGCTCGCCGAGCTGTTCCGCAGACTGCTCGACGAGGGGCCCCCGGTCCGGCCCGAGATCCTCGACACGGAAATCGTGTAGGGGTTCGCGGGGCTGACGCACAATAGGGGGACGCACGGCTGAAGGGGAACATGCCATGAGCGCCGAGGACCTCGAGAAGTACGAGACCGAGATGGAGCTGAAGCTCTACCGGGAGTACCGCGATGTCGTCGGTCTGTTCAAATACGTGATCGAGACCGAGCGGCGCTTCTACCTCACCAATGACTACGAGATGCAGGTTCACTCGGTCCAGGGCGAGGTTTTCTTTGAGGTGTCCATGGCGGATGCCTGGGTGTGGGACATGTACCGGCCTGCTCGGTTCGTGAAGCAGGTGCGGGTGCTCACGTTCAAGGACGTGAACATCGAGGAGCTCAACAAGAGCGACCTGGAGCTGCCCGGGGGCTGAGGCCGGGCGTTCGGGCGCGGGCGGCTTCACTCGCCGGGGTGGCGGAGTTTTCCACAACCGGCGAGTAATGCACCAAGATCCAATAGGTGTGGCCGGGTCCGTGACTGTGGGTGCCGGAGGTGGTGCCGACATGAACGCACGGGGAGCACTCGGCAAGTACGGCGAAGACCTGGCCGCGCGGCGGCTGGTCGAGTCGGGGATGACGGTCCTGGAGCGCAATTGGCGCGCGGGCAGGACCGGTGAGATCGACATCGTGGCCATGGACGGCGAGGCCCTCGTCGTCTGCGAGGTCAAGACGCGCAGGGCGGGCCTGGTCGGCACCGCGCTGTTCGAGCATCCGATGGCGGCCGTCGGCCGGGCCAAGGCGGAGCGGCTGCGGCGCCTGGCGCAGCGCTGGATCGAGCAGCGCGGCGGCCCACCGCCGGGTGGCGTCCGCATCGACCTGGTCGGTGTCCTGCTCCCGCGGCGCGGCGCTCCCGTCGTCGAGCATGCGCGGGGGGTGGCTTGATGGGATTCGCGCGTACGTGTTCCGTGGCCCTGGTCGGCGTCGAGGGCGTCGTCGTGGAGGTGCAGGCCGACCTGGAGCCGGGCGTGGCGGCGTTCACGCTGGTGGGACTGCCGGACAAGAGCCTGACGGAGAGCCGTGACCGGGTCCGCGCCGCCGTGGTCAACTCGGGTGGAGAGTGGCCCCAGAAGAAGCTCACGGTGGGGCTGAGCCCGGCATCGGTCCCCAAGGGCGGCAGCGGTTTCGATCTCGCTGTCGCGTGCGCGGTGCTCGGGGCGGCCGAGCGGATCGATCCGCGGGTGCTCGCCGACATCGTGATGATCGGTGAGCTGGGCCTCGACGGGCGGGTGCGACCGGTCCGGGGAGTGCTGCCGGCGGTCCTGGCCGCGGCGGACGCGGGGTACGAACAGGTGGTCGTCCCGGAGTGCACGGCCGCGGAGGCCTCGCTGGTGCCGGGGGTCTCGGTCCTCGGCGTGCGCAGCCTGCGGCAGCTCATCGCGGTGCTCACCGACGAGCCGGTGCCGCAGGAGGAGCCGGACGAGCCCGGGCGGCCCGATCCGTTGCTCGCCGGGCTCTGCGTGCCGGGCACCGGTGTGGGCACGGGCCTCGGCGCCGCGATGGACGACGCCCACGCGCTGGACCTGGCCGACGTCGTCGGGCAGGCGTCGGCGAGGACCGCCGTGGAGGTGGCCGCCGCCGGGGCGCACCACATCTTCCTGCAAGGGCCGCCGGGCGCGGGCAAGACGATGCTCGCGGAGCGGCTGCCGGCGATCCTGCCCCGGCTGACCCGCGAGGAGTCCCTGGAGGTGACGGCTGTTCACTCGGTGGCGGGCATGCTCCCTCCGGGCAGGCCGCTGGTGGACATCGCGCCGTACTGCGCGCCGCACCACTCCGCGACGATGCAGTCGCTCGTGGGCGGCGGCAAAGGGCTCGCGCGGCCGGGAGCGGTCTCGCTGGCTCACCGCGGGGTGCTTTTCCTGGACGAGGCGCCGGAGTTCAGCAGCCAGACCCTCGACTCCTTGCGCCAGCCGCTCGAGTCGGGCCATGTGGTGATCGCCCGCAGCGCGGGAGTGGTGCGGCTGCCCGCCAAGTTCCTGATGGTGCTGGCGGCCAACCCCTGTCCTTGCGGGCGGCATACGCTGCTCGGCGACGGCTGCGAGTGCCCGGCCTCCGTCGTCCGCCGCTACCAGGCCCGTCTGTCGGGACCGCTGCTCGACCGGGTCGACCTCAAGGTCCAGGTGGAGGCCGTCACCCGCTCCGAACTGGCCGGGTACGGCGCGCCCGGAGAGTCCACGCGGACCGTCGCCGACCGCGTGCGCACCGCGCGCGAGAGAGCGGCGGCCAGACTCTCCGGCACCGGCTGGCGGACCAACAGCGAAGTGCCAGGCCACGCGCTGCGCACGCGATGGCCGGCCGCCCCGGGCGCACTGGACGCGGCCGAGATGGACCTGGAGCGCGGCTTCCTGACCGCCCGCGGACTCGACCGCGTCCTGCGGGTGGCGTGGACCGTCGCGGACCTGGCCGGGCACGACCGGCCCTGCGCGCAAGACGTCGCGCTGGCGCTTCAGTTGCGCACGGGGATCTCGCGCGGCGTGCCGATGGTGATCGGAGCGCCGAGGTGACCGTCGGGCCCCCGGCGGAGGAGGAACGCATGGCCAGGGTCGCCCTGACGCGGGTGTTGGAGCCCGGGGACGAAGTCGGGGGCCGGTGGCTGCGGGAGGCCGGGGCCGTCGAGGTGCTGCGCAGGCTCGGTGGTGAGGAGAGGCGGCTCTCGGGAGTGACCGGTCGGCGGTGGGAAGGACTGCGGGCGCGGGCCGCGGGGGTGCGGCCGGGGCGCGACCTGGAGACGGCGCGGGACGCCGGGGCGCGGTTCGTGTGCCCGGGGGACGTGGAGTGGCCCTCGCCGCTGGACGACCTCGGGGACGCGCGGCCGATCGGGCTCTGGGTGCGGGGGCGGCCGTCCTTACGGATATGGGCACTGCGGTCGGTGGCCGTCGTCGGAGCCCGGGCCTGCACGGAGTACGGCGCACACATGGCGGCCTGCCTCGGCGCCGGGCTGGCGGAGCGCGGCTGGGTCGTGGTCTCCGGAGGGGCGTACGGCGTGGACGGCGCCGCGCACCGGGGAGCGCTCGGCGCGGGCGGTGCCACCGTGGCCGTGCTGGCCTGCGGGGTGGACCGGCCCTATCCCCGCGGGCACGCCGAGTTGATCGGACGGATCGCGGAACAGGGACTCGTGGTCGGGGAGTTGCCGCCGGGGGACCATCCGACGCCGAGCCGGTTCATCCTGCGGAACAGGGTGATCGCCGATTCTCTGGGGGTCCCAGCTGTTGCGGTGGCCAGTGACTCGCATTGATGCAGCTCAACGCTGGCGTGGCTGACTCTATCCATTGCAACAGCTGTGGTGCTAGGTCTCTTTCAGGCGAGGAAGGTGGGGGTCGTGACCTCAGCTGTGGCGGGGTGGCCCCTGGTTCAGAGCGCGGGTCAACTCGCGGTTAGCTGCTCGTGATGCTTCAAGCTCCTCCGTCCGCTCGTCGAGCTCGGCTCGCGTCTCGACGAGCTCCTGTTCCAGGCGGGTGATGTGCCGCTGGAGTTGATCTAGGTCGGCGGCCGCCCCGAGCCCGGACTCGTCCCAGACGGCCTGACCGAGCGTCTCGGAGAGACGCTTCTCCAACTGCTGGACTCGCGTAGTCAGCCGCATGTTCCGCCCGAGTGCGTTGGCGAGGTCGGTTTGCAGGGAGGCTCGGCTGACTGCCGCCAGCTGGCCCTCGCCGACCGGGGTTGTGGCGGCGGCATGGACGCGCTGGAGCAGATCGCGGTGCCGATAGAGGAAGGTGCGATCGACCCGCGCTGCTCGTGCGACCGCGGAGACCGTGATGTCTTGGCGCTGCTTCAACATGCCATCCAGAGCCTTGATGACGCGTTCGCGGCGGCGGGCGGAATCTGCCTGCTTGCCTTCGATCATGCGGTTGGTCATGCAGAGGGCCTCTCAGGACGAAGATCGTGCGGTGATGGCGGAGCATGCCGCGGCATGCCGAGCGAGACGACTCGACGGCTTCGGCGGACCACCGTGATGGCCTCCTGGATCTGAGCTTGTTCCTCATTGGTGAGGTCATCGAGATCGGCGCGAACCCGCTGGATCAGCCGCCGAACGCGGGTGATCTCCTCGTCCGACGGCATCGCCTCGCTCTTGGCCCATGAGTCGGCGGCGAACGCCGCCAGACGCTCCCGCCCGCGCCGGAGATCAGCGAGGTATGCCTCCAGGTCCGGCAGATAGGACACATCGGACCGGAAATGATCACAGCCGACGCAGCGAAAGCGGACCGGGCAGTCGTGTCCGCCAGCCGCGACGTTGGTCGGCTCGGTGCAGATTCCGTAGGGAACCTGGACCGAACCCAGGCCGCGGCGGGTATGTTCGTCGTCGAGCAGGGCCTGGGCCTGGCGCCAGACTCGGTTGCCATGCCGGTCGAACTGCATCGCTGTGACGCGGTCGACGGCCTCCCGTCGCCGTTCCTCTCCAACCCGGTAGTAGCGCTGGGTGGTGTCTAGCTGGCGATGGTCCATCAGCTTGTTGAGGACGTCGATAGGGGTGCCCTTGTCGGCATGACGCTGGGCATAGGAGTGCCGGTAGGCGTAGGGGAAGATCTTCGACTTGTCGAACGGCACCATCTCGGTGGTCCGCTTGCCGTCGCGCTCGATCACGATCGCGACCAGGAACTCGGGGAGCGAGTCGACCCAGGCGCGGTGCCGCTCAGTGATCCATCCGTCGGTGAACGTCTTGGTGCCGGCCGGGTTGTTCTTGCTGGACGGCAGGAGCTTCAGCTCCTTGGGCGGGGTGTTGGGGAAGCGGGCGCGGGTCCGTTTCTGCTGGGCCGTGATCAGGCCCGCGGTAGCCTCGGCGATGGGCAGTCTGCGGCCGAGGCGAAACTCCTTGTGGTTGTCATAAACCAGCACCGGCTTCCCGTCGCTGTCCCGGTCCAGGCAGTCCAGGGGCAGAGTGTTGACCTCGTTCGGGCGGCGGCCGGTGTCGATGAGGAGCTCGACGGCCGTGCGGATCTCGGGATCGTTGTCGGACTCCAGCTTCTCCAGGTGCTCGCAGAGCTGGCGCATGACCTCGTTGGGGAGGTCACGGCCGGCTTCGGCGTCTTCGGGATCGTCGGGTATGTCTTCCGCGAGGACGGCGAAGTCGGAGGGGAGCCCGTGGAGTGGCTCGCCCGGTCGCGTCAGCCCCATGGTTCTCATGCGGTTGAGCAGTCGGCGGGTGTCGCGAACGTGGATGACCCGCCGCAGAGCGCTGACCTCCTCCTTCTCCTGGAGGAAGAGGAGCCGGTTGAGGAAGCTGACGATGTCGTCCCGGCCCAGTAGATGCGGGTCGGACCCTCCGTCGACCCGGGTGACCCGCAGGCTCTTCGACAGCTGGACGAGGGACTTGATCCTGTCTTGGACGACCCGCAGAGCCTTGTCACCGCGACGCTTGGGAACGTCATCCAGAGCCCATGCCTGAACGGCGTCACGCAACCAGGACTGTGTGATCCCCTCGAAGTGGAGGTAGCCCTTGAGACCGAAGGCCGCCCCGTCCCAGACCTCCTTGTGGCGTTCGGTTTCCGGCGACAAGTTCAATCGGCGTATGTGCTTGAGCATGGTGTTAGCCATGCCGCGCAGAGCCTTGGGCAGGTCGGAGACATCGAGCTCGGAGAGTGAGGCGACTTGATGCGCGCGAGCGCGGTCGCTCAACGGCCGCAGCTGAAAGTCGAGCTGGCGGATTCCCTCGCCGTAGCGCTGTTGGAGGCTGTAGAGGATCTCGGCCACGACGCGGTCCGGGAGGCCGCGCAGACTGACTTTGCCGGTCTCTGCGACCGCCGGCGCCGTCCGCCGCCAGCGTTCTTCCTCCGGAGGCTCCTCGACTCGGCAGGCGATCTTCCACATCTGTTGATGGGCCTGGCAGTAGGGGCCGTGGCCGTGCCGCTGCCGGGTGCAGGCGACGGCCTGACAGGGGCCGAAGGTCGGGAAAGGCACGAGATCGGGGAGGAGAAGGAACTCCTCCAGCGGCAGCTGGAACGTCCTCTGCTGCTGCCAGCGGTGGGCGCGACACAGCGCGATCGCCGCGGTCATCCATGGCCGTTCGCACTCGTTGACGCGACACGAGTCGACACCGATGCCTCGCCAGTTGCGCTTCACCGTCGTGACGAACTGGTCGAAACTCTGGCCGCTCTTCTCCATCCGGACCGTGCAGCCGCGGCAGAGCCCGCGGTGCCGAGCCTGGAAGGCGGGGTTGCTGCAGCCGGCCAGAACACACGCGGGCCCGCTCAGCAGTGGGTCGTTTGGCGGGAACTGCAGGACGCGGATCTCAGGATCCCAGCCCATCAGCGAGAGGAACCCCGGGGCGACTGACGCCATCAGGTCGGCAGTCAGCTGGTCGATGTCCGTCCTGGTGGACGGAGCGAGAAGCGCGGTCATCGCTCGCCTCCCTCGCGGGGCAACCGCGGGGACGGCACCCGATCGACCGCGTCGCGCAGTCGTGTCGCCTTGGGGTGGATATAGGGGCGAGGCGACGAAGGGTGCTTCTGCCCGAGCAGGGCCTGGACCTCGTCGAGCTTCCCGCCTGCGTCAGCGACGTTGCTGGCCATCGCATGCCGACACATCCGCGCGGTAACCATCCGGTCCAGGCCGGCCCGGCGGGACAACGACTCGCAGAGTTCACCGATCGCATCGGTCGTGATCGGTGAGCCGTAGGGCGGCCGGAACAGATTGACGAGCAGGAAGTCACTGCCGTCGTCCTCGCCGAGGACCTCGTGCCGTTCGACCGCGTGCTGGTCGAAAGCCTGCACCACCAGAAAGTCGACGGGCATGACCCATGACTGCTTCGACTTTGACCAGGCGTCGTTCTCGTTCTGCCGCCGAACGACGTGGATGTGGGCGCCCTCGGCGTTGCAGCCCAGAACCCGCGAGTCCATCATCAGGTGCGGATCACTGCGGCGCAGGCCCGCGGTCTGGCCCGGCCGGAGCCCGACCCGGGAGAGCAACAGCAGAGTCAGCCGATCCCTGGCCGAACGGCAGGCCAGGAACATTGCGACGACCTCTTCGTCGCTGGCCCGGTCAATGTCGGTCTCTGGCTCCTGCAGCCGGTGCCGGGCCCGCAATCGGACCTGCATTCCGCCGCTCTCGCCCTTGGCCTCCTGCGGCAGGTCCCTCGAGTCGCCCGGTTCGTAGATCTGCTCCAGCACCCAGGCCGGTGCCTCCTCGTTGGCGATCGCGTGGAGCAGGAACATCCGCACGCCGGTCAGCACCTTGTTGATTCGCCGGTCGCCGCGTACCGGCTTGGCGCCGGGGCCGGGCACCACGACTCGGTGCTGACCTCCCCGCCCTGGCGTCCACCTCAGCCACAGGATGAAAAGTCCCATGTCCCGCGTGGCAGTTCTCCAGTCGCGGCCGGTGGCCGAGCACCACTGAAGCAAGAGGACGATGGCGTGGGCATACGCCTTCGTCGTTGACTCCGCCCGGCCTTGGGCCAGGCGCACCTCCCGCAAGAAGCGGTCGGCAGGTTGGAAGACCCTGAACTCCTCGTCCAGCACGGTCCAGTAGCTGGCACCCGAAGGCAGCCGTACGCGGAAAACCCGCACGTGTACCCCTCCACAAGTAGATCGCAACGATCCACCGCAGAGCTGCACCCCCTGAGAACCGCCGCAGGTGACTCTACGAGGGCCCTCTATGCCACGTCACACCACACCCGCCGAACCCCCAGAGAACGCCGCGCTGACCCGAGGGACGGTGGTGGTGGAGGCCGCGTACCGCAGCGGGGCGCTCGCCACGGCACGGTCCGCCCAGGAGCTGGGGCGCTTCACCATGGGCGTCCCGGGGCCCGCGACCAGCGGGCTCTCCGCGGGGGTGCATGAACTGCTGCGGGGTGACGGAGTCCTGGTGACCGACGCCGCGGAAGTCGTCGAGCTGGTCGGCGGCATGGGTGAGCTGGCCCCGGAGCGACGCGGGCCCGTCATACCGCGCGATCTGCTCGCCCCGGAGGCAGCCCGCGTCCTGGCCGCGCTGCCCGCGCGAGGACGCACGACGGCTGGGGACATCGCGGTCGGCGCGGGGACGACCGGGGACGACGCGGTAGGGCGCCTGTACGAACTTCAGTCGTTGGGGTTCGTCGAACGACACGGCGACGGCTGGCAGTTGACACGCCAGGTGTTTCGGTCGGTCTTCGCCACTGGAGGTGAATCGTGACCTAGCGTGTTCCGCCGGACGGATGACCCTGGAAGACCTTGGGAAAACGCGCAGTTGATGCGTCGACGCCGTTACGTCGGCGACGGGGCCGACGCCGCGGGGCACCCAGCGGAACGTATCTGCGCACGCACGATCCCATAGTCTTCGCACACTGCGACACTCCAGTCACGCTACGCTCACAAGGGTTCCGACGCGGACAGGCAACAGACGGACAACCTCATTCAATCCACGCAAGCTTCCCGACCTCACTGACCTCGCTGGGCTCAGCGACCTCACTGAGCCCACAGACCCCGCAGACCCCACCGACTCACACGACCTCACCACTTCACGGCAGAACGGCTCAAGGCGACGAATGCCCCAGCACACCTCCGGGTCCGACCGGGCGGCGGTTCCTCCCGCTGCCCGTAGCGGCGAGCGGGAGCGGCCTCCCGCCCCCTCGTCGCTGGACGAGTTGTGGCGCTCGTACAAGGAGACGGGGGACGGGCGGCTGCGGGAGCAGCTGATCCTGCACTACTCGCCGCTGGTGAAGTACGTCGCGGGCCGGGTGAGCGTGGGGCTGCCGCCCAACGTGGAGCAGGCCGACTTCGTCTCGTCCGGGGTGTTCGGGCTGATCGACGCGATCGAGAAGTTCGACATCGAGCGGTCGATCAAGTTCGAGACCTATGCGATCACCCGCATTCGCGGGGCGATGATCGACGAACTGCGGGCGCTCGACTGGATCCCGCGGTCCGTACGGCAGAAGGCGCGCAACGTCGAGCGGGCCTACGCCACCTTGGAGGCGCAGCTCCGGCGCACTCCGTCGGAGGGCGAGGTCGCCGCAGAGATGGGGATCGCGTTGGAGGAACTGCACGCGGTTTTCAGCCAGTTGTCACTGGCGAACGTGGTGGCGCTCGAAGAGCTGCTGCACGTCGGCGGTGACGGCGGCGACCGGCTGAGCCTGATGGACACGCTCGAGGACCACGCGGCCGACAACCCCGTGGAGGTCGCCGAGGACCGGGAGCTGCGCAGGCTGCTGGCACGGGCGATCAACACACTTCCCGAGCGTGAGAAGACCGTCGTGACGCTCTACTACTACGAAGGGCTCACGCTCGCCGAGATCGGCAATGTGCTCGGGGTGACCGAGAGCCGGGTGAGTCAGATCCACACCAAGTCGGTGCTGCAGCTGCGGGCGAAGCTGGCGAGTTTTGGCCGCTGACGTGGCGCGTCGAGTGAGCTGAATCGTCCCTGCCCGAGGCATGTGCGCACAGCCACGACTCCCGCGCGGGGCGTCCCGTCCGTAAGGTGGGGCTGTGCCAAGGATTCGAGCGGCCTCTGTGGCCGAGCACCGGTCGATGCAGCGCGGGGCCCTGCTGGACGCCGCGCGGTCCCTGTTGTCCGAAGGCGGTACGGAGGCGTTGACCTTCCCCGCCCTCGCCGAGCGCACCGGGCTCGCCCGGTCGTCCGTGTATGAGTACTTCCGCTCGCGGGCGGCCGTCGTGGAAGAGCTGTGCGAGGTCGACTTTCCCGTCTGGGCGGCCGAGGTGTCGGCGGCCATGGAGGGCGCGGCGTCGGCCGAGGACAAGGTCGAGGCGTATGTGCGGCGGCAGCTGGCCCTGGTGGGGGACCGGCGGCACCGGGCCGTGGTCGCCATCTCCGCCAGTGAGCTGGACGCCGGGGCCCGGGAGAAGATCCGTGCCGCGCACGGCGGGCTCATCGCGATGATCGTCGAGGCGTTGGAAGAGCTGGGGCACGAGCAGCCCCGGATGGCGGCGATGCTGCTCCAGGGCATCGTGGACGCGGCCGTGCGGCGGATCGAGTTGGGCGCCGCGGAGGACCCCGCTGCCATCACCGAGGCGGCGGTTTCCATGGCCCTGCGCGGAGTCCGGGGTTGAGTCTCCGCTCATCGGCCCGGTGGCTGTCCGTGCGGCGGGAGCAGGCGGGACGGGCCTCGGCGCTGTAGCCAGGGCGGGAGCAGCGTCAGCGGGTTCAGGTACGCCTCGCCCCTGAGCAGGCCCCAGTGCAGGCAGCTTTCGGGGCAGTGGCCGGTCGGGGCTTCCAGGACGCCGACCTCCTCTCCCGCGGTGACTTCGGCGCCCTTCTTCAGCGTGGGCCGCACCGGTTCGTACGTCGTGCGCAGCGGGGGATCACCGGTGCCGTCCAGCTCCACCGAGACCACACCTCGGCCCGCCACCCGGCCCGCGAAGGAGACCCGGCCGGGTGCCACCGCCCGGACCGGAGTGCCCGGCGGCGCGGCGAGGTCCACGCCCCGGTGGCCCGTGCCGTACGCGGTCGAGGGCGGATCCCAGGCGCGTACGACCGGAGGGTGCGTGCCCACCGGCCACGCCGTCGCCACGGGGAGGGGTGGGACGAGGGACGGGACCGGGGACGGGGTCGGGGTCCGGATCGAGGGCGGGCTCAGAGCGGTGGCCAGCAGTGCGGCCAGTGTCGTCAGCAGCAGTTCCAGGCGCATGTGAGAACCGTCCCGCGTCCCGGCGTTCCGTGGGGATCATGGTCCGGATCTGTGGAGTACCGGCCGGTTGTGGACAGTGCCGTCACCCGCTCGGGGCACCCCCCGAACGGCTCCGTCGCCAGGTCACGGGCGGCGGCGTCACCGGGCGCCCCGCGGGTCCCGTACACTTCTTGTGGCGATCCGGGTCACCGGGTCGACTTCGCACGCCCCGACACCAGGTCATGAAAAATCCGGTGTCAGCGCCCCTCGGTCCCTCGCGGGCAAGGCGCACAGCGGGCGTCAGGCGCGAGTGCCGTCCGGCACACGCGGCACAACCGAGAATCTCAAGGAGAACGGCCATGGCCGTCGTCACGATGCGGGAGCTGCTGGAAAGCGGCGTCCACTTCGGTCACCAGACCCGTCGTTGGAACCCGAAGATGAAGCGCTTCATCTTCACGGAGCGCAACGGCATCTACATCATCGACCTGCTCCAGTCGCTGTCGTACATCGACCGCGCCTACGAGTTCGTCAAGGAGACCGTCGCCCACGGCGGCACGGTCATGTTCGTCGGCACGAAGAAGCAGGCGCAGGAGGCCATCGCCGAGCAGGCCACCCGCGTCGGCA
This sequence comes from Streptomyces sp. NPDC003379, assembly GCF_053589195.1. Classification (NCBI taxonomy): domain Bacteria; kingdom Bacillati; phylum Actinomycetota; class Actinomycetes; order Kitasatosporales; family Streptomycetaceae; genus Streptomyces; species Streptomyces sp. NPDC003379. The sequence continues at coordinate 110,126 of NZ_JBSFRK010000006.1, forward strand.
TGCCTTACGTCAACCAGCGCTGGCTGGGCGGCATGCTCACCAACTTCTCGACCGTCTACAAGCGTCTGCAGCGCCTCAAGGAGCTCGAGCAGATCGACTTCGAGGACGTCGCCGCTTCCGGTCTCACCAAGAAGGAGCTTCTCGTGCTGTCGCGCGAGAAGGCCAAGCTGGAGAAGACCCTCGGTGGTATCCGCGAGATGTCCAAGGTGCCCAGCGCCGTCTGGATCGTGGACACCAAGAAGGAGCACATCGCGGTCGGTGAGGCCCGGAAGCTCAACATCCCGGTCGTCGCCATCCTCGACACCAACTGCGACCCCGACGAGGTCGACTACAAGATCCCCGGCAACGACGACGCGATCCGCTCCGTCACGCTGCTCACCCGCGTGATCGCCGACGCCGTCGCCGAGGGCCTCATCGCCCGCTCCGGCGCCGCCACCGGCGACTCGAAGCCGGGCGAGAAGACCGCCGGCGAGCCGCTCGCGGAGTGGGAGCGCGACCTGCTCGAGGGCGAGAAGAAGGCCGACTCCGAGGAGGCCGCCGAGGCCCCCAAGGCCGAGGAGGCGCCGGCTGAGGCCGCCGCCGAGGTTCCGGCCGCTGAGGCTCCGGCCGCCGAGGCCCCGGCCGCCGAGGCTGAGGCCGCCGAGTCCGCCGAGGCCCCGGCCGCGGACGCCGAGCAGGCCTGACCTCACAGGTTCGGTAGTTGACGGCGGGGGCCCGATCGGCCCCCGCCGTTCACCCGTAGACCTCCGTAGATCTTTCAGACTTCGAGAGAGAATTTTCGATCATGGCGAACTACACCGCCGCTGACGTCAAGAAGCTCCGTGAGCTCACGGGCGCCGGCATGATGGACTGCAAGAAGGCGCTCGACGAGGCCGAGGGCAGCGTCGACAAGGCCGTCGAGGCGCTCCGCATCAAGGGCCAGAAGGGCGTCGCCAAGCGCGAGGGCCGCTCCGCCGAGAACGGCGCCGTGGTCTCCCTCATCGCCGACGACAACACCTCCGGTGTCATCGTCGAGCTGAAGTGCGAGACGGACTTCGTTGCCAAGGGTGAGAAGTTCCAGGCCGTGGCGAACAACCTCGCCGCCCACATCGCCAAGACCTCCCCGGCCGACATCGAGACGCTGCTCGCCTCCGAGATCGAGGCCGGCAAGACCGTCCAGGCGTACGTCGACGAGGCCAACGCCAACCTCGGTGAGAAGATCGTCCTGGACCGCTTCGCGCAGTTCTCGGGCGCCTACGTCACCGCGTACATGCACCGCACGATGCCCGACCTGCCCCCGCAGATCGGTGTCCTCGTCGAGCTGGACAAGGCCGACGCCGCCGTCGCCAAGGGTGTCGCGCAGCACATCGCCGCCTTCGCGCCGAAGTACCTCTCCCGCGAGGACGTCCCGGCCGAGGTCGTCGAGAGCGAGCGTCGTGTCGCCGAGGAGACCACCCGCGCCGAGGGCAAGCCCGAGGCCGCGCTCCCGAAGATCGTCGAGGGTCGCGTCAACGGCTTCTTCAAGGAAGCCACGCTCCTCGGCCAGCCGTACGCGCTGGACAACAAGAAGTCGGTCGAGAAGGTTCTCGCCGAGGCCGGTGTCACCCTGAAGCGCTTCTCGCGCATCAAGGTCGGCATCTGAGTCCGTACCGCGATCGACGGTAGACCCCGCTAGGGTCGACAGCGGTCGCCCGCGTGGGAAGGCCCTCTCCAGGGAATTCCGTACGCGATGTACGACCGCAGGATCTGACGAGGAGGCCACTGCCGAGCATGGGATGCGAACGACACCCCACCGGCAGTGGCCTTCTTCGTATGTGTGTCAAGTAAGAGAAGCGAGAACACCATGACCACCAAGGCCGACTCGAAGAGTGACGACGACAAAGGCGCCGGACGCTTCCTGCTGAAGCTCTCCGGTGAGGCGTTCGCCGGCGGGGGCGGCCTCGGGGTCGACCCCGACGTGGTGCACGCCATCGCCCGGGAGATCGCGGCCGTGGTCCGCGACGGCGCCCAGATCGCCATCGTCATCGGCGGCGGAAACTTCTTCCGCGGCGCCGAGCTCCAGCAGCGCGGCATGGACCGGGCACGCTCGGACTACATGGGCATGCTCGGCACGGTCATGAACTGCCTCGCGCTGCAGGACTTCCTGGAGAAGGAAGGCATCGACTGCCGCGTCCAGACCGCCATCACCATGGGGCAGGTCGCGGAGCCGTACATCCCGCTGCGCGCCGTGCGCCACCTGGAGAAGGGCCGTGTGGTCATCTTCGGTGCCGGTATGGGCATGCCGTACTTCTCCACCGACACCACCGCCGCCCAGCGCGCCCTGGAGATCGACGCCGAGGCGCTGCTCATGGGCAAGAACGGCGTGGACGGTGTCTATGACTCCGACCCGAAGACCAACCCCGACGCGGTGAAGTTCGACGCCCTCGGCTACGGCGAGGTCATCACCCGCGACCTCAAGGTCGCCGACATGACCGCGATCACGCTGTGCCGGGACAACAAGCTGCCCATCCTCGTCTTCGAGCTGCTCTCCGAAGGCAATATCGCCCGGGCCGTCAAGGGTGAGAAGATCGGCACTCTCGTGGGCGACCAGGGAAGCCGGGACTGACCCCAGGGACCTGGCCCAGTCTCAAGGGATGGACGCGAGACGTCACTTGAGGGGATGGACAAAGCCCTGCCGGTCGGACACCGTGCAGGAAAGACACGCGACGCAGCCGGCCGCCCCGTGCCGGCCGGGCCTACTCAGACACGCAGGAGCAAGTGGTGATCGAAGAGACCCTCCTCGAGGCCGAGGAGAAGATGGAGAAGGCCGTCGTGGTCGCCAAGGAGGACTTCGCCGCGATCCGCACCGGCCGTGCGCACCCGGCGATGTTCAACAAGATCGTGGCTGACTACTACGGCGCGCTGACGCCGATCAACCAGCTGGCCTCGTTCTCGGTGCCGGAGCCGCGGATGGCGGTGGTGACCCCGTTCGACAAGACCGCGCTGCGCAACATCGAGCAGGCGATCCGCGACTCGGACCTCGGTGTCAACCCGAGCAATGACGGAAACATCATCCGGGTGACGTTCCCCGAGCTGACGCAGGACCGTCGCAAGGAGTACATCAAGGTCGCCAAGACCAAGGCCGAGGACTCCAAGGTCTCGATCCGCTCCATCCGCCGCAAGGCCAAGGAAGCCATCGACAAGGCCGTCAAGGACGGCGACATCGGTGAGGACGAGGGCCGCCGCGCGGAGAAGGAGCTCGAGGACACCACCGCGAAGTACGTCGCTCAGGTGGACGAGCTGCTCAAGCACAAGGAAGCCGAGCTGCTCGAAGTCTGAGGCTCGAGTCCGAGGAATCAGGAAACCGATCCGTGAACGACTCTTCCTGGGGGGCGCCGCCCAGAACCGGGTATTGGGGGCCGTCCGACCAGGGACCTGGTCGGGGGGCGCCCCCGGCAGGTCCCGCGTACGATGCGCAGGACGCGCTGCTTCCGTCCGGGACGCAGCCCATGCCCGTCGGGCCCGACGTACCCGTGAGCGGCTCAGCTCAGGACGAGGACCGGGGGGTCACCCGGACGGGCGGCCCCCCGTTCCGTGACGAGCCTCCGCAGGAGCCCATGCCCAGCGCACCACAGCCAGCCCCGGCAGCGCCGCAGCCTCCGCCGAAGAAGAGCGCGGGCCGCGATCTCGGGGCGGCCATAGGAGTCGGTGTGGGACTCGGCGCGGTGATCGTCGCGTCGCTGTTCATCGTCAAGGCCGTCTTCATCGGTGTCATAGCGGTCGCCGTCGTGGTCGGCCTCTGGGAGCTCACCTCCCGGCTCGACGAGCGCAAGGGCATCAAGCCGCCGCTGGTGCCGCTCGCGGTCGGCGGCGCGGCGATGGTCGTCGCCGGGTATGTGCGCGGGCCAGAGGGCGCCTGGGTGGCGATGGCGCTCACCGCGCTCGCGGTCCTGGTCTGGCGCATGACCGAGCCCCCTGAGGGCTATCTGAAGGACGTCACGGCCGGGGTCTTCGCGGCCTTCTACGTTCCTTTTCTCGCGACGTTCGTGGCGCTGATGCTCACCGCGGACGACGGACCGCAGCGGGTGCTGACGTTCCTGCTGCTCACCGTGGTCAGCGACACCGGGGCGTACGCGATCGGCTGGCGCTTCGGCAAGCACAAGCTGGCGCCCCGCATCAGCCCCGGCAAGACCCGCGAGGGCCTGCTCGGCGCGGTCACCTTCGCGATGGCCGGGGGCGCGCTGTGCATGGAGTTCCTGATCGACGGCGGGACGTGGTGGCAGGGGCTGCTCATCGGCCTCGCGGTCGCGGCGAGCGCCACGCTCGGTGACCTCGGCGAGTCGATGATCAAGCGGGACCTGGGCATCAAGGACATGGGCACGCTGCTGCCGGGCCACGGCGGAATCATGGACCGGTTGGACTCCTTGCTGCCGACGGCGCCGGTGGTGTGGCTGCTGCTCGTGGTGTTCGTGGGCTCCGGCTGACCGTCTGACCTGCGTAGATGTGTGTGAGGGGCTCGTTGTCCACAGGGCGGCGGGCCCCTTGTCGTATGTCTGCGACACTGGATGGACCATGCCTGTACCCGGAGAACTCACCTTCGTCGCGCCCCGCGGAGCCAAGAAGCCCCCGCGGCACCTCGCCGACCTCACGCCCGCCGAGCGCAAGGAAGCCGTCGCCGCCATCGGCGAGAAGCCGTTCCGTGCCAAGCAGCTCTCGCAGCACTACTTCGCGCGCTACGCCCACGACCCGGCCGAGTGGACCGACATCCCCGCCGGTGCGCGCGACAAGCTGCGGGAAGCGCTGCTGCCCGACCTGATGTCCGTGGTGCGGCACATCAGCTGTGACGACGACACCACGCGCAAGACGCTGTGGCGCCTCTTCGACGGGACGCTCGTCGAGTCGGTGCTCATGCGCTACCCCGACCGGGTCACCATGTGCATCAGCTCCCAGGCGGGCTGCGGTATGAACTGCCCGTTCTGCGCCACCGGGCAGGCCGGCCTCGACCGGAACCTGTCGACGGGCGAGATCGTGCACCAGATCGTCGACGGCATGCGCGCGCTGCGGGACGGCGAGATCCCCGGCGGGCCCGCGCGGCTCTCCAACATCGTCTTCATGGGCATGGGCGAGCCGCTGGCCAACTACAACCGCGTGACCGGCGCCATCCGCCGCCTCACCGACCCGGAGCCGGACGGCCTCGGCCTCTCGCAGCGCGGGATCACCGTGTCGACGGTGGGCCTCGTGCCCGCCATCCACCGGTTCTCCGACGAGGGCTTCAAGTGCCGCCTCGCGATCTCGCTGCACGCGCCGGACGACGACCTGCGCGACACCCTCGTACCGGTCAACACGAGGTGGAAGGTGCGGGAGGTGCTCGACGCGGGCTGGGAGTACGCCGCCAAGTCGGGGCGCCGCCTCTCCATCGAGTACGCGCTGATCCGCGACATCAACGACCAGGCGTGGCGCGGTGACCGCCTGGGCCGGCTGCTCAAGAGCAAGCCGGTGCACGTCAATCTCATTCCGCTGAACCCGACGCCGGGCTCCAAGTGGACGGCCTCGCGGCCCGAGGACGAGAAGGCGTTCGTGGAGGCCATCGCCGCCCATGGTGTGCCGGTGACGGTTCGGGACACCCGGGGCCAGGAGATCGACGGGGCGTGCGGTCAGCTCGCCGCGGCCGAGAGGTAGTCTGGCGGGCGTACACACATCTGCATATTCCGACAGGGGAGCGCCACAGCGCTGAGAGTGCGGCACCTTGGACAGGTGGGCCGCAGACCCTCTGAACCTCGCCCAGGTCATTCTGGGTAGGAAGTTCGGGCACGACTCAAGCTGTTGCGCCCTGCCTGCGGGCCTCTCCGGTCGGCGGGCAGGGCCGCGTCTCTTCCTGGTCTCCCAGGAGGAATTTTTCAGTGAGGACTACCAAGAAGGTCACGTTCACCGCCATCGCGGTGGGCGTCGGGCTCGTCGCGGTCTCGGCGTGCGGCGGCTCCGACAGTGATGCCACCGAGGCCGGCTCCAAGAGCGTCACGCTCGTCAGCCACGACTCCTTCAACGTCTCCAAGGACGTACTGAAGGAGTTCGAGAAGCGGTCCGGCTACAAGGTCCGCGTCCTCAAGGACGGTGACGCGGGCGCCGCCGTGAACAAGGCGATCCTCTCCAAGGACAACCCGCAGGGCGATGTCTTCTTCGGCGTCGACAACACACTGCTCTCGCGCGCGCTCGACAACGGCCTCTTCCAGTCGTACGAGGCCAAGGGCTCGCAGAAGACCAAGCCGGAGTTCCGGGTCGACCAGGGCAAGCACCGGGTGACGCCCGTCGACAGCGGTGACATCTGCGTCAACTACGACAAGAAGTACTTCGCCGACAAGAAGCTGGCGCCGCCGAAGACCTTCGAGGACCTCGCCGAGCCCGCCTACAAGAACCTGCTCGTGACGGAGAACGCCGCGACGTCCTCGCCCGGGCTCGGCTTCCTGCTCGGCACCGCCGCGAAGTACGGCGACAAGGGCTGGCAGAGCTACTGGAACAAGCTGAAGGCCAACGGCGTCAAGGTCGTCGACGGCTGGGAGCAGGCCTACAACGAGGAGTTCTCCGGGTCCGCCGGCGGCAAGAAGGCCAAGGGTGACCGGCCGCTCGTCGTCTCCTACGCCTCCTCCCCGCCCGTCGAGGTGCTCTACGCGAAGCCGCAGCCCAAGGAGGCGCCGACCGGCGTCGCGACCGGCACGTGCTTCCGGCAGGTCGAGTACGCGGGTCTGCTCAGCAACGCCAAGAACACCAAGGGCGGCAAGGCGCTCCTTGACTTCCTCGCGGGCAAGGAGTTCCAGGAGGACATGCCGCTGAACATGTTCGTGAACCCGGTGCGCGAGGACGCCGAGCTGCCCGAGCTGTTCACGGAGCACGGCGTGACGGTCGACAAGCCGGAGACCATGGACCCGAAGAAGATCGCCGACAACCGTGAGCCGTGGATCAAGTCGTGGACCTCGCTCGTACTGAAGTGAAGGCGGGGCCCCGCAGGGGCCTGAACCGCGGGAGCGCGGCGCGGCTCGGTCTGATGGCCGTGCCCGTCGCCTTCCTCGCGGTCTTCTTCGCCTACCCGGTCACGGCGATCGTCGCGCGCGGACTGCACATCGACGGAGTGTGGCGGTTCGGGCGGATCGCGGACGTGCTCGGGCAGTCCGACATCCGGCACGTGCTGTGGTTCACCACCTGGCAGGCGCTCGCGTCGACCGCGCTCACGCTGCTGATCGCGCTCCCCGGCGCGTATGTCTTCGCGCGCTTCGACTTCCCCGGCAAGCAGGTGCTGCGGGCCGTCGTCACCGTGCCGTTCGTGCTGCCCACGGTCGTCGTCGGCACGGCCTTCCTCGCACTGCTCGGCCGCGGCGGGCTCCTCGACGAGCTGTGGGGCGTGCGCCTGGACACCACCGTGTGGGCGATCCTGCTCGCGCACGTCTTCTTCAACTACGCCGTCGTCGTCCGCACGGTCGGCGGGCTCTGGTCGCAGCTCGACCCGCGGCAGGAGGAGGCCGCGCGGGTGCTCGGCGCCTCGCGCTGGACGGCCTGGCGGACGGTGACGCTGCCCGCCCTCGGACCGGCCGTGGCCGCGGCCGCGCTCATGGTCTTCCTCTTCACCTTCACCTCCTTCGGCATCGTGCAGATCCTCGGCGGACCCGCGTACTCCACGCTCGAAGTCGAGATCTACCGGCAGACCGCGCAGCTGCTCGACCTGCCGACCGCCGCCGTACTGACGATCGTGCAGTTCGCGGCGGTGGGGCTGATCCTCGCCGTCCACGCGTGGACGGTGCGGCGGCGTGAGAGCGCGCTGAAGCTGGTCGACGCCTCGGCCGTCGCGCGGCGCCCGCGCGGGGCGGGGCAGTGGTCGCTGCTCGGCCTGGTCATGGCCACCGTCACGGTGCTGATCCTGCTGCCGCTCGGGGTGCTGGTCCAGCGCTCCTTCGACGGTCCCGACGGCTTCGGCTTCGCCTATTACAAGGAGCTGACCTCGGCGGACGGCGGCGCCTTCCTCGTGCCGCCGATCGAGGCGATCTGGAACTCGCTCCAGTACGCGGTCGTGGCCACCGCCATCGCGGTCGTCGTCGGAGGTCTTGCGGCCGCCGCCCTCACCCGCCGTGCCGGTCGGCTCGTACGGGGCTTCGACGCGCTGCTCATGCTCCCGCTCGGGGTGTCGGCGGTGACCGTCGGCTTCGGGTTCCTGATCACGCTGGACGAGCCGCCGCTCGATCTGCGGGCCACCTGGATCCTGGTCCCGCTCGCCCAGGCCCTGGTGGGCGTTCCCTTCGTCGTACGCACCATGCTGCCCGTCCTGCGCGCGGTCGACGGACGGCTCCGCGAGGCGGCGGCCGTGCTCGGGGCCTCCCCGCTGCGGGCCTGGCGGGAGGTGGACCTGCCGATGGTGCGGCGGGCGCTGCTGATCGCCGCCGGGTTCGCCTTCGCCGTGTCGCTCGGCGAGTTCGGAGCGACCGTGTTCATCGCGCGGCCCGACAACCCGACGCTGCCGGTGGCCGTGGCGCGGCTGCTCGGGCGGGCCGGGGACATCAACTACGGGCAGGCGATGGCCCTTTCGACGATTCTCATGGTGGTGTGCGCGGTGTCCCTGCTGCTCCTGGAACGCATCCGGACCGACCGCACCTCGGGGGAGTTCTGATGACGACCGCCTTGCTGAGTCTGCGTGACGCGACGGTGCGGTTCGGGGCGCGGGCCGCGCTCGACGCCGTGGACCTGGAGGTCGCCGAGCACGAGATCGTCTGTGTGCTCGGGCCGAGCGGCAGCGGCAAGTCGACGCTGCTGCGGGTGGTGGCCGGGCTCCAGTCGCTCGACGCGGGGCGGATCGAGCTCGGCGGCCGCGACCAGCGCGGGGTGCCCGCGCACAAGCGGGGCGTCGGCCTGATGTTCCAGGACCACCAGCTCTTCCCGCAGCGCGACGTGGCGGGCAACGTCGCCTTCGGGCTGCGCATGCGCGGTGCGTCGCGGGCCGAACAGGCCGACCGCGTCGCGGAGTTGCTGGAGCTCGTCGGGCTGCCGAAGGCGCAGCGGCGCGCGGTGGCCTCGCTCTCCGGCGGCGAGCAGCAGCGGGTGGCGCTCGCGCGTGCGCTGGCTCCGCGGCCGCGGCTGCTGATGCTGGACGAGCCGCTCGGGCAGCTCGACCGCTCGCTGCGGGAGCGGCTCGTCGTCGAACTGCGGGAGCTCTTCGACGAGTTGGGTACGACCGTCCTCGCCGTCACGCACGACCAGGGCGAGGCCTTCGCGCTCGCGGACCGGGTCGTCGTCATGCGGGAGGGGCGGATCGCCCAGTCGGGCACGCCTCTTGAGGTGTGGCAGCGCCCGGCGGACGAGTTCGTCGCGCGGTTCCTCGGCTTCGACAACGTCGTCGACGCGACGGTCACCGGCGGGACGGCCGACACGCCGTGGGGCAGGATCCCCGTACCGGCGGGCGCCCCCGTCGGCCGGCACAAGATCCTGGTGCGCCCCGCCGGGGTGCGGCTCCTCCCCGCCGACCAGGGGCTGGCGTGCGAGGTGACGGCCCGCACCTTCCGCGGCACCCATGTCGCCCTGCACCTCCAGCCGAAGGAGGGGCCGCGCCTGGAGGCGGCGTGCGCGCTGCGTCAGGCGCCGGAGGTGGGGGAGGCCGTCGGGGCCGGCTTCGACGCGGGGGACGTGGTCATCCTCGGAGGCACAGGCGAGGCGGCGCCGTGAGTCATGGGCGTGGCCCGTGCCGGAAACGCAGATGCCACCGACCCGTAAATCACTCTAGTGTTCGACCATGACGACACTGAGCCACGACCGCTACTGCGCCGAAGTCTCCACGCAGATCGACCTCCTGAGAGCCACGCTGAACGGAGCGGACCTCTCCGTCACCGTGCCGACCTGCCCCGACTGGACGCTGTCGCAGCTCGCCCGGCACATGGGCGGGGCGGTGCGCTGGAGCGAGCGCCTGGTCGCGACGCGCGCCGAGCGGAACATCCCGGACGAGGAGGTCCCGGACGCCGGGGGACCCGAGGGCGACGACCCGGCCGCCCTCGACGACTGGCTGGCCCGGACCGCGGCGCTCGGCGAGGGGACGTTCCGCGCCGCGGGGGCCGACGCCAAGGTGTGGTCGTGGGCCGGCGACCACACCGCCGGGTTCTGGGCGCGGCGCATGACCCACGAGCTGGCGATCCACCGCGCGGACGCGGCCATCGCCACCGGTGTCGCCTACGAGGTCGCGCCGGACGTCGCCGCCGACGCGATCGACGAATGGCTGGACCTCGTACGGTTCACGCAGGTCAGCGACCCCGAAGACAGCGCGTCCGAGCTCAAGGGCGCCGGGCGCTCCATCCATCTGCACGCGACCGACGCCCCGCCCGGGCTGAACGCCGAGTGGCTCATCGAGTTCGGCGAGGACGGCTTCACCTGGCGGCGCGGGCACGCCAAGGCGACGGTCGCGCTGCGCGGCCCGCTGACCGAGGTGCTGCTCGCCTTCTACCGGCGGCGTCCGCTGGACGGCGGGAGCGTCGAGGTGCTGGGCGAGCGGGAGCTGCTCGACTTCTGGCTGGAGCGGGCCACGTTCGGGTGACGGCCTCAGGCCTGGACCGAGCCCCCGTGAGCTGAAGCGGCTCTCACCAGACCCAGTTCGTACGCGAGGATCACCGCCTGCGCCCGGTCGCGCAGCCCCATCTTCGTGAAGAGGCGGTTGATGTGCGTCTTCACGGTGTGGTCGCTGATGGTGAGCCGGTGGGCGATCTCCGCGTTCGACAGGCCCTGCGCGATGAGGACGAGCACCTCGGCCTCGCGGGCCGTCAGCCCGTCGACGCCGCCCGCCGGAGCCGGGGGCGCGGCGGCCCGCTGGCGCGTGAACTCCGCGACGAGGCGCTTGGTGATCTCGGGTGACAGCAGCGCGTTGCCGGCCGCCACGACCCGCACGGCGTGCAGGAGTTCGGGGAACGTGGCGTCCTTGAGCAGGAACCCGGAGGCTCCGGCGGCCAGCGCCTCGTACACGTACTCGTCGAGTCCGAACGTCGTCAACATCAGCGCCTTCGTCGCGCCGCCGGACGCGGCGAGGATGTCGCGGGCCGCGTCGATGCCGTTCTTGTGCGGCATACGGATGTCGAGGAGGACCAGGTCGGGGCGGTGCTCGGCGGCCAGGCGGACGGCCTGGACGCCGTCCTCGGCCTCGGCGACCACCTGGATGTCGTCCTGGGTGTTCAGGAGGTTCACGAATCCGGTGCGGACGACGGCCTGGTCGTCGGCCACGAGGGTTCTGATCACGCTGCGTCCGCCCCTTTCCAGGGTGTCAAAAGCCGTTGTCACCAAAGGGGTCACCGAAGGGGTCACCAAAGGGGACGGCAAAGGAGTCACCAAGGGAGTTCCGCCTCCACGCAGAAGCCGCCGTCCCGGCCCGCGCCCGCGGTGAGGCTGCCGCCGACCAGGGCGGCGCGCTCGCGCATGCCGGTCAGACCGTGACCGCTCGCGCCGCCCCCGCCGGAGGCGGCAGGCGGCGGGCCGGGGCCGTCGTCGGCGACGCGCAGCGTCAGACGGTCGTGGCGGTAGCCCAGTTCGACGATCGCGCGGGCGCCGGGGGCGTGCTTGCGCGCGTTCGTCAGGGACTCCTGGACGATGCGGTACGCCGACAGCTCCCACACCGCGGCCAGCGGCACCCGTTCCCCGCTGATCCGCAGCTCCGCCCTGCCGCCCACCGCGCGGTGCTGGTCGAGGAGCCCGTCGAGGTGGGCGAGGGTGGGCTGCGGGGTGGTCGCGGCGGCCTCGGCGTGCTGCGGGGTGCGCAGGACGCCGAGGAGGCGGCGCAGTTCGGCCATGGAGGCGCGGGCGGTCCCCGCGATCTGCTGGAAGCCGTCGCGGGCCTGCGGGGTCAGGCCCGGTGTCGTGTACGTCGCGCTCTCCGCCTGCACCGCGATCATCGACACCGAGTGCGAGACGATGTCGTGCAGCTCGCGGGCGATCGCCGCGCGCTCGGCCTCGGCCGCCTGTCTGCGCTCCATGGCGATCAACTGGTCGTGAGCCAGGGCCCGTTCGCGCCGCGTCTCCTCGCGGGCCCGCACCGCGTCGCCCATGCTGACGGCGCCGAGAATCACCGCACACAGGCCGAACCCCTCGGCGAACAGGCCGAGGGAGCCCGCGTTGCCGAGCGCGGGCACGTCGGGCAGGCGGTCGTCGCGGGCCCAGCTCAGGATGTGCCAGAGGTTCGCGGCGACGGCGCCGAGCGCGCCGCCCGCCACGAGCAGCGCCGGGTGCAGCACGCGATGCCGGCCGAGGACGTAGCAGCCCACGAGACCGCTGATCATCACGGCGATGGACAGCGACGTGTCGGCGCCGAAGCTCAGCAGCCCGGCGGCGACGGTCACCAGGGCGACCGGCGGGAAGACGCGGCGCCACATCAGGGAGGCCGTGGAGACGAGGATCGCGGTCGTGTTGGTGACGGAGCCGGGGAACCCCACGAGTTCGGCGGCCGCGCCCACGGTCAGGGCCGCGCCCGTGAGCCAGGGGTAGGCGGGGGAGGCCGTCAGGGCGCGCAGGCGTCCGTGGAGGCGTCTGTGCAGGGGTCTGCGCAGGCGGCCCGGCGGCCCCGGGATGGTCGTGCTCATGCCGCTGATTCTTCCGGTCCGGACGGGGCGGACGCGTCGGCGCCCAGGTGGAGACCGGAGCCGGATGTCATGCCACGGGTTGACCCGCGGGTCCGGAGCCTCGTGCGACGCGCCCGGCACCGCGCGTTCCTAGCGTCGGAGCATGCCTCGCACCCTTGTCGTCACCAATGACTTCCCGCCCCGCCAGGGCGGCATCGAGACCTTCGTGGACGCCCTCGTCCGCCGCTTCCCGCCCGGCTCGGCCGTCGTGTACACCTCGGCGGAGCCGGGCGACGTGACGTACGACCGGACCTTCCCCCACCTCGTCGTACGCGACCGGGCCCGCACCCTGCTGCCGACGCGCCGCACGGGCGAGCGGGCGGTCGCCCTCGCCCGGCGGTACGGCTGCGACAGCGTCTGGTTCGGGGCCGCGGCACCGCTCGGGCTGCTCGCCGGGCGGCTGCGGCGGGAGGCGGCGGTGCGCAGGGTCGTCGCCACGACGCACGGCCACGAGGTGTGGTGGGCCCGCACCCCGGGCGCGCGGGCGCTGCTGCGCAGGATCGGGGCGGGCGCCGACTGCGTCACGTGTCTCGGGCCGAGCACCCGGGAGCCCGTCCGCCGGGCCATGGACCCCGGGGTGCGGCTCGCGCGCCTGGTGCCCGGCGTCGACGCCGAGGCGTTCACGCCGGGCCTGGACGGCCGCCCGGTGCGCGAGCGGTACGGGCTCGCCGACGGCAGACCGGTCGTCCTGTGCGCCGCGCGCCTCGTCCCGCGCAAGGGCCAGGACACCCTGATCGAGGCCTGGCCGATGGTGCGCAGGGCGGTCACCGACGCCACGCTGCTCCTGGTCGGCGCCGGGCCGTACGAGGCGCGCCTGCGTCAACTCGCCGAGGATCGGGGCGTCCTGGACGGCGTCGTCTTCGCGGGCGGCCATCCGCACCCCGAGATGCCCCTCTTCTACGCCGCCGCCGACGCCTTCGCCATGCCGTGCCGCACGCGCAGGGGCGGCCTGGAGGTGGAGGGGCTCGGCATCGTCTTCCTGGAGGCGGCCGCGGCCGGGCTGCCGGTCGTGGTGGGCGACTCCGGGGGCGCGCCGGACGCCGTACGGGACGGCGAGAGCGGCTATGTCGTCGACGGCCGTTCGCCCGCGGCCGTCGCCGACCGCCTCGTACGACTGCTGCGCGACCGCGAGCAGGCCCGCTCCATGGGGGAGAAGGGGCGGGCGTGGGTGCGTCAGGAGTGGGACTGGGGGCGGTCCTACGAGGTGCTGGCGGGGCTGTTGGAGCCGTGACGTACGCCCGACAGGACGGAGTCGAGCGCGGCCGGGGCGTCCTCCACCCGGTCCACCAGCGCGATCCGCGACTCCATGGACCTGTCGCGGGCCAGCGACCGGAGCAGGGGCCAGACCGGGAGGTGTTCCGTCCAGTGGGCGCGGTCGACCAGGACCATGGGGGTGGGCTCGCCGCGCGACTCGTAGTAGTTGGGGGTGGCGTTGTCGAAGACCTCCTGGACCGTGCCCGCGGCTCCCGGCAGGAAGACGACGCCCGCGTTCGAGCGGGCCAGCAGGCCGTCCTCGCGGGTGGCGTTGGCGAAGTACTTGGCCAGGTGCGAGGCGAAGGCGTTCGGCGGCTCGTGGCCGTAGAACCAGGTGGGGATGCCGACCGACGCGCCACCGTCGGGCCAGCGCTCGCGGACCGCGAAGGCCGCCCGCGCCCACTCGGTGACGGACGGCGTGAACGACGGGGCCTTCGCCAGGAGTTCGAGGGCCTCGTCCAGCATGCCGTCGGCGCGGACGGCGGCGTACGCGCCGAGGTTCGCCGCCTCCATCGCGCCCGGCCCGCCGCCCGTCGCGACGGTGAACCCGGCGCGGGCCAGCGAGCGGCCGAGCCGCGCCGCTCCCGCGTACGCCTCCGTGCCGCGCGCCATCGCGTGGCCGCCCATGACGCCCACCACCCGTGCCCCGGCGAGCAGCTCGTCCAGGGCGTCGGAGATGGAGTCGTCGTGTATGGCCCGCAGCATCGACGAGAAGACGTCGCCGTCGGCCTTGGTCCGCTGGAACCAGTCGTACGCGTGGGCGTCGGGCGTCGCGTCGTACCCGCCGTCGGCGAGGCCCGCGAACAGGTCGTCGGGGGTGTAGAGCAGCCCCCGGTAGGGGTTGAACGGCAGCCCCGGCACGGGCGGGAAGACCAGTGCCCCCGAGGCCCGCACCTTCGCCGCCGCGTCCTCGCGCATCGGGCAGCCGAGGAAGACGGCGCCCGCGACATGGGCGGTCAGGAGCGCGGAGGTGCGCTCGGTCAGGTCGACGGCCTGGACGCGGCATCCGGCGAGCGCGTCGCGTCCCAAGGCCTCGTCGAACTCGGCGAGGGATTCGATCTCACGGGCCTCGCCGGTCGGTCGCGGGGCGGATGCGGATGCGGTTTCGGGCCTGGGTCCGGGCTCGGGAGTCGGCTGCATCCGCCCATGCTAAGCAGCACCGCTGGGGGCGGGTTCACTCAGCCCTGGACCTCCGAGGGGTCCATCCACATGAACTCCCAGGTGTGGCCGTCCAGGTCGTCGAAGGCGCGGCCGTACATCGTGCCGTAGTCCTGGACCTTGCCCGCCGTGCCGCCGGCGGCGATCGCCTTGTCGACGATCTCGTCGACCTTCTCGCGGCTCTCGGCGCTCAGACACAGCAGCGTCTCGCTGGTCTTGGTGGAGTCCGCGATCTCCTTCTCCGTGAAGTCCGCGTAGCGCTGCTTGCCCAGCATCATCGCGATGATGGTGTCGCTGATGACAACGCAGGCGCAGTCGTCCGTGGTGAACTGCGGGTTGATGGTGTAGCCGAGCTCCGTGAAGAACTTCTTCGTGGCGTCGACGTCGTTCACGGCGAGGTTCACGAAGATCATCTGCTGGTACATGAGCGTGTCTCCCAAGGGGTGCGTGCGTGCGGTACGCGCCTGCCGTACGTGTCTGCTGTGTACGGAAGGTTGGACGCGTACCCGGCGCCGAACTCATCGGTCGTCGCCCAATTTTTCGCACGAATTTTCCGCACGAATTCTTCAACGCCCCAGCGGCAGTGCCGCCAGTTCCGCGACGGCCCAGGTCAGCGGGGTGAAGACGGCGGTCAGCGCGGCCGCCCGCAGTACCACCGAGCCGCGCAGCCGGGTCACGGGCGCCCCGAGCCGCAGCAGCGCCGCGGTCATGTCCGCGCGGGACTGTCTGGCCTCGACGGCCGCCGTGGCCAGGGTCAGCACGGCGCAGCCCGCGACGAGCAGCACGCCGAGGGCGGTGAGCGGGCCGACGCCGGGGCGCGGGCCCGCGTACAGGACTACGCAGGCGTACGTGCCCGACACCACCGCGCACAGCACGCCGAGCGGCCGCCCGATGCGCCGGGCCTCCGCCTGTAGGACGCGCCCGGCGAGCAGCCGTACCGCGCCGGGCCGCGCGGCCTGGAGGAACCGGCCGCAGAGATGGGTGAGGCCGGGACCGGCGAGCGTGAGACCGAGCGCGGTCAGCGCCCATCCGGCGAGGACGCCCGCGGGGTTGTCGGTGGCGCCGCCTCCCGGGATGCGGAAGCCGGCCCGCATTCCCTGGCCGACACCGCTGGCGTACGTCTCCACGGCGAGGCCCGCCGCGATCAGCGCGAAGCCCCAGGGCAGGCCGCTGGGCGGGGCGGCCGGGGCGTCGTCCGGCTTGTCGGCACCGTCCTCGGCGCCGGTCGCCGCCCCGGCCTTGGCGGACCGCGGCCGCAGCGCGACGGCACTGGCGACCGAGGCGGCGAGCGGGACCACGGTGAGCAGCGTCAGCGCGGCGGCGAGCGGCAAGGGCCGGTGGGCGGCGAGCACTTCGGCGGCGGCTCCGTCGAAGGGCACGCCCGGCAGGTCGCCGCGCAGATGCAGGAAGAAGAGCAGCGCCAGCAGGGAGCCGAGGGTGCAGGCCACGGCCGTGGAGATCGCGGCGAGCACCATCAGACGGCCGGGGCCGAGACCCACCGCGGAGAGCCCGGCGCGCGGCCGGGTCCCCGGGTCGGTGCGGGCCACGGCGACGGCGAAGTACACGGTCGCGGTGATCGGCACGACACACCAGGCCAGGCGCAGCACGGACGCGGCTCCCGGCTGCCGCATCGCGTACGCGAGGGTGCACAGCAGCAGGAATCCCGTACCGGCGGACGCGGCGGCGACGAGCAGCCGCCGCACCTGGACGAGCGGATGGGCCCCGCGGGCTAGACGGAGAGCGAGCACGCGGCCCGACCTTCCGCGTCGGAGGCGGCCGTTGAGGAGTCCGAAGTATCTGAGGCTTCTGAAGTATCTGAGGCTTCTGAGAGCTCCGAGACCTCTGAGGTGTCGGTGTCGGTGTCGGTGTCGGTACTGGTGTCGCCGGGGGCGGAGGCCTCCGAGACCTCAGGGGCCTCAGTGGCCCCAGAAGCGCCGACCGCCACAGCCGCCGACGGCCGAGCTTCCGAGACCTGTGTCGCCGATGTATGAGCCTCTGGAGCCCGCGCTTCCGCCCCCCGGGCCGCCGAAGCACGCGCCGCCAAGGCCCGCGCCGCCAGGGCCCGTCTGGCCTTGGACGCCTTCGCGACCCGCGAAGCGCCGCCCGTCTCGGCCGTACCGCCCGCCGTCTTGGCCCCGGCATCCGCCTCAGGCGCCCCGCCAGCCTCAGGCGTCCCGCCCGTCTCCGTCGTCCCGTCCGTCTCCTGAGCAGCCTCATCCGCCCCCGGCAGATGCACCGTATGCACCCGCCGCCCGTCGAGCAGCGAGACCGTGCGGTCGGCGAGGGTGGTGAGTTCCGTGTCATGGGTGGCCAGGACCACCGTGATGCCGTGGGAGCGGGCCGCGGTCGTCAGCGTCCGTAGGACGTGCGCGCGGTCGGCGCGGTGCAGGGGCGCTGTCGGCTCGTCGGCGAAGATCACGGCCGGTGTGGTGACCAGCGCGCGGGCGACGGCGACGCGCTGGCGCTCCGCCTGGAGGAGCGCGTGCGGGCGCTTGCTCGCGCAGGCGCCGACGTCGAGGCGCTCCAGCCACTCCTGGGCGACGGGCTTGGCGACGCGGTGCGAGGTGCCGCGCAGCATCAGCGGCAGGGCGACGTTCTCCCAGACGGTCAGCTCGGGCACGAGATGCGGCTCGGGGTCGATCCACCCGAAGCGGTCGCGGCGCAGGCGTTCACGCGCCAGAAGGCGCATGGTGTGGACGGGGGTGCTGTCGAACCACACCTCGCCCTGCTGGGGAAGCAACTGGCCGGACAGACACCGCAGAAGAGTCGTTTTGCCGCTGGCGCGTGGGCCGCTGACGGCGAGGATCTCGCCCTCGCGGACACCGAGCGAGACGCCGGTGAGGGCGGGGGAGCCGTTGTGTGTGACATGCAGTGCGCGTGCCCACAGCATGTCGTTGTCAGGCGGGGCCACCATGGCGTACACCTCGGTTCGGATCAGTTTGCCCTCCCCCGTACGGGGGAACGAAGGCGGGGCCGATCGGTCACTTGGCACGCTAAGGATTCGGGTGGACTTGCCTGGAAAGGACGCGGCCCGGAGGCGCCCGTTCTCACTCGAACGGACGCCTCCGGGCCGGTGCTGATCAGACAATCACGCGCGGACGACGGCCGGTCAGAGCTTCGTCCAGGCCTCCGTGAGGACCTGCCGCAGGATGCCCTCGATCTCGTCGAACGTCTCCTGCGTGGAGATCAGCGGCGGGGCGAGCTGGACGACCGGGTCGCCGCGGTCGTCGGCACGGCAGTACAGGCCGTTCTCGTAGAGCGCCTTGGAGAGGAAGCCGTACAGGACGCGCTCGGTCTCCTCGTCGTTGAAGGTCTCCTTGGTGGCCTTGTCCTTCACCAGCTCGATGCCGTAGAAGAAGCCGTTGCCGCGGACGTCGCCGACGATCGGCAGGTCGTGCAGCTTGCGCAGGGTCTGGTAGAACGCGTCCTCGTTGTCGAGGACGTGCTGGTTCAGACCCTCCTTCTCGAAGATGTCGAGGTTGGCGATGCCCACCGCGGCCGATACGGGGTGGCCGCCGAAGGTGTAGCCGTGCAGGAAGGTGTTGTCACCCTTGTAGAACGGCTCGGCGATCTTGTCGGAGATGATGCACGCGCCGATCGGGGAGTAGCCCGAGGTCATGCCCTTGGCGCAGGTGATCATGTCCGGGACGTAGCCGAACTTGTCGCAGGCGAACATCGTGCCGAGGCGGCCGAAGGCGCAGATGACCTCGTCGGAGACCAGCAGCACGTCGTACTTGTCGCAGATCTCGCGCACCCGCTGGAAGTACCCGGGCGGGGGCGGGAAGCAGCCGCCCGCGTTCTGTACCGGCTCCAGGAAGACGGCCGCGACCGTCTCCGGGCCCTCGAAGAGGATCTCCTGCTCGATCTGGTCGGCGGCCCAGCGGCCGAAGGCCACCGGGTCGTCGGCGTGGATCGAGGCGCGGTAGATGTTGGTGTTCGGCACCTTGTGCGCGCCCGGGACGAGCGGCTCGAAGGGGGCCTTGAGGGCCGGCAGACCGGTGATGGACAGGGCGCCCTGCGGGGTGCCGTGGTAGGCGACCGCGCGGGATATGACCTTGTACTTCGTGTAGTTGCCGGTCAGCTTGTGGTACTGCTTCGCCAGCTTCCACGCGGTCTCGACGGCCTCGCCGCCACCGGTGGTGAAGAAGACCTTGTTGAGGTCGCCCGGCGCGTAGTCGGCGAGGCGCTCCGCCAGCTCGACGGCCTTGGGGTGGGCGTAGCTCCACACCGGGAAGAAGGCGAGCTCCTTCGCCTGCTTGTACGCGGTCTCGGCGAGCTCGTGACGGCCGTGGCCGGCGTTGACGACGAAGAGGCCGGAGAGGCCGTCCAGGTACTTCTTGCCCTTGTCGTCGTAGATGTAGGTGCCCTCGCCACGCACGATGGTGGGCACGGGTGCGTTCTCGTAGTCCGACATGCGGGTGAAGTGCATCCACAGGTGGTCGTACGCGGTCTGGCTGAGGTCCTTGCTCACGGCTATCGGGTTCCCCACATATAGGTCTGCTTCTTGAGCTTGAGGTAGACGAAGCTCTCGGTGGAGCGCACGCCGGGGAGGGCGCGGATGCGCTTGTTGATGACTTCCAGGAGGTGGTCGTCGTCCTCGCAGACGATCTCCGCCAGGAGGTCGTACGAGCCCGCGGTCATCACCACGTACTCGGCTTCCGGCATGGCGGTCAGTGCGTCCGCGACGGGGTCGAGGTCGCCCTCTACCGTGATGCCCACCATCGCCTGCCTGCGGAAGCCCACGGTGAGCGGGTCCGTGACGGCGACGATCTGCATCACGCCCTGGTCGAGCAGCTTCTGGACGCGCTGGCGCACGGCCGCCTCGGACAGGCCCACGGCCTTGCCGATGG
The DNA here is from genome assembly GCF_053589195.1 of Streptomyces sp. NPDC003379. Lineage (NCBI taxonomy): Bacteria > Bacillati > Actinomycetota > Actinomycetes > Kitasatosporales > Streptomycetaceae > Streptomyces > Streptomyces sp. NPDC003379. The sequence continues at coordinate 129,969 of NZ_JBSFRK010000006.1, forward strand.
CGGCGTACGGACGGCGTCCGTCCTCCTGGAGCTGCTCGATGATCGCCAGGGAGACGGCGTCCACCGGAGGGGAGCCGTTCCCATTGCCGCTGCCGCCCGGATTTCCGGTACGGGAGCCGCGGGGGCTGCTGGGGTCTGCGCTGCGACTGGCCACGACCTCACTCTGCACGACGTCTCGTCACTTCCGCAAGACCAGACCGATGAAATTCGTTGTCTGTGGCTTCAATCTTCACGGATTCCGCAGTTCTGGGCCGCTGGGTATGTTGAAAGCGTCGGTATAGCGACTAGGGTGGGTGTCTCATCCACTGGACATCTGACTGGAGGGCCGGAAGTGAGCACCGAGCTGCGCCGTCTGCGCAACTACATCAACGGAGAATTCCGGGACGCGGCCGACGGACGGACCACCGAGGTGATCAATCCGGCGACCGGCGAGGCGTACGCCACCGCGCCGCTGTCGGGTCGGGCCGACGTCGACGCCGCCATGAAGGCCGCCGCCGACGCGTTCCCCGCCTGGCGCGACCAGACGCCCGCGGCGCGGCAGAAGGCCCTGCTGAAGATCGCCGACGCGTTCGAGGAGCGGGCCGAGGAACTGATCGCCGCCGAGGTCGAGAACACGGGCAAGCCGATCGGACTCACGCGGTCCGAGGAGATCCCGCCCATGGTCGACCAGATCCGCTTCTTCGCGGGCGCGGCCCGGATGCTGGAGGGGCGTGCCGCGGGCGAGTACATGGAGGGTCTGACCTCCATCGTCCGCCGCGAGCCGATCGGCGTCTGCGCGCAGGTCGCGCCGTGGAACTACCCCATGATGATGGGCGTATGGAAGTTCGCCCCGGCGCTCGCGGCCGGTAACACGGTCGTCCTGAAGCCGTCGGACACCACGCCCGCGTCGACCGTCCTGATGGCCGAGATCATCGGCTCCATCGTGCCGCCCGGCGTCTTCAACGTCATCACCGGCGACCGCGACACCGGCCGTGCCATGGTCGAGCACCCCACCCCCGCGATGGCCTCCATCACCGGCTCCGTGCGCGCCGGCATGCAGGTCGCCGAGTCCGCCGCCAAGGACCTCAAGCGGGTCCACCTGGAGCTCGGCGGCAAGGCCCCCGTCGTGGTCTTCGAGGACACCGACATCGCCAAGGCCGTCGAGGACATCTCGGTGGCGGGCTTCTTCAACGCGGGCCAGGACTGTACGGCCGCCACGCGCGTGCTCGTCCACGAGTCCATCCACGACGACTTCGTGACGGCGCTCGCCAAGGCCGCCGCCGACACGAAGACCGGGCAGCCGGACGACGAGGACGTGCTCTACGGCCCGCTCAACAACGCCAACCAGCTCGCGCAGGTCTCCGGCTTCATCGACCGGCTGCCCGCGCACGCCAAGGTCGAGGCGGGCGGCCGGCGGGTCGGCGAGAAGGGCTACTTCTACGCGCCGACCGTCGTCTCCGGCCTCAAGCAGGACGACGAGATCGTGCAGAAGGAGGTCTTCGGCCCGGTCATCACCGTGCAGCCCTTCACGGACGAGGCGCAGGCCGTCGAGTACGCCAACGGCGTGGAGTACGCGCTGGCGTCCTCCGTGTGGACCAAGGACCACGCGCGGGCGATGCGGATGTCCAAGGTCCTCGACTTCGGCTGCGTCTGGATCAACACGCACATTCCCCTCGTGGCCGAGATGCCGCACGGTGGCTTCAAGAAGTCCGGGTACGGCAAGGACCTCTCGGGTTACGGCTTCGACGACTACACGCGCATCAAGCACGTGATGACGTCCATCGAGGGCTGAATCCCACCACAGTTGACCCGCGCCTAATCCAGGTGCCGGGCCCGCCGCCCCCGCGTACCGTTGCGTACGCGGGGGCGGCTCCGTGGTGTGCTTCCTTCTCCCTTCTTATGCGAAAAGATCCGTAGCGCACCCACTCCCCGCCCCCGCCTTTCCGCTTCACGGGGGTGTGACCTGATGACGACGACCGACGACCTCGCCGGGCTCCTGCTGCGCCGCCGGCAGAGCGTGTACGTGCCTTCCGGTGCCGGACGGTCCGCCGAGACGGACGCCGGGGTCGTCGTACTCGAAGCCGAACTCGGCGACCGCGGGCACCTGTTGACCGCACCGCTGCGCCGCGCGCTGACCGCGCTGTCCGTCGGGGACCTCACCGCGACCGGGCGGAAGCTGCTCGCCGACGTCGACGCCCTGATGGGCTCCGACCGCCACCACGCCCCGCTGTTCCGGCGGTTCCCCGACGAGATCCCGTACCAGCACGCGTACGACCACTACACCTCCGCCGTCGTCGCCCACCTCGCCGCCCAGCCGCACCAGCCCTGCATGAACTGCGCGGGCACCAAGGCGCGGGTCCGCGCGCTCGCGCCCTGCGCGCACCTGCTGTGCGACGACTGCCACCGCAAGGAGAAGGACTGGGGCTGCTGCGACGACTGCTGCGTCTGGTACGCCTGCCAGATCTGCGAGAACCGCTACGAGACGGACGGGCCCACCGACCCGTGGATCGACACCGGCGCCGGACTCGGCGGTGACGGTGGCCCCGTCCTGCGCGCCCTGCGCCTCGCCGCGCCCGGCGACGCCGCCGCCGAACTCGCCGCCCTGCTCGCCCGCCGTACGCCCCTGAGCCCCCAGGACCACGACGACCTGGTCCTGCTCCTCGGGCACGCCGACCCGGCCGACGCCGCCCACTGGCTGCCCGAGGCCGCCATTCCGCTGCGCGAGAGCAAGGCGCTCGCCCTGGCGCCGCTCCTCGACCTCCTCGAGGCGCGCGCGCTCGTCGGGCGGTACGCGGACACCGCCACGGACGTCCTGCGGATCCTCGTCGTACGTTCCGGGGGCGACCCGGACCTGCTCGAACTGCGGCGCCTGCGCGGTCTGACGCGTCCCGTACGCCGTGCACTCCTGGCGCTGTTGGACCGGTTGGACTTCCGTCGCCTCGCCGAGGACATGGCCCGCCATCCGCGCGCCTGGAAGCGGGTCGGCGAGATCCTGCACCCCTTCGAGGCCGCCCACCGGCACGCGCGCGTGGCGCTCGCCTTCGCGGTCCTGCGCGGGACACGCCTCGGCGACCGCGCCCTCGACGAGCTGCTGCTCACCGAGGCCGCGCGGCACGACAGCGTCCGGCTCGCGGGCGACCGGCTGCGCGTCGTCACCTGGCACAGCCGCGTCGAGGAGGCCCTCGGCCGCTGGGACGTCACGGCCGCGGCAGGGCTTCTGCGTGAGCGTCCCGGTGAACTCCTGCGCCGACTCGACCTGTTGCTGGCCCGCTCCGGCGCCCAGACCCTCCCGGAACCGGTCGGCGAGGCACTCGCGGACGCCCTGCCGCGCACCGCGCCCGGCCCGCTGCTCGGCGCGTACGGACAGCTCAAGATCCGTACCGCCCCGTCGCACCGCCGCGTCTTCTTCCCGCGCGGGCGCGTCACCAAGGCGTTCGCCGTCGAGGACCACCGGCCGCCGCTGCCCTCCCGCGTCGCGGGCCGCGCCGGTGAGCTGATCGAGGCGGAGGCCGTGCGGCGCCTCACCGCGCGCGAGGGGGAGCGGTACGACGTGGCCGTCGTCGACGCCTCCCTCGCCGACCTGCCCGTGCCGTTCGCCGAGCGCGCGTCGGCGGCCTCCCTGGTCGCCGTGCCACGCGGCAGCTCCCTGCCCATGCCCGCGGACAGCGAGACCGTGCGGCTCTTCCTGCACTGGACGCAGCCCAAGGGCACCCGCGTCGACCTCGACCTGTCCGTCGCGCTCTATGACGACCTGTGGCGCTTCGTCGGCCTGTGCGACTACACGCAGCTGGAGTACGCGGGCGGCGCCGCCCGGCACTCCGGGGACCTGACCTCGGCGCCCGCCCCGCACGGCGCCACCGAGTACCTGGACCTCGACCTGCCGCGGCTCGCGCACGCCGGGGTGCGGTTCGTCGTGCCCGCGGTCCTCGCGTACAACGACGTGCCCTTCGACGAACTCCCCGACGCCTTCGCGGGGTTCATGGCGGTCGAGGGCAAGGCACGCGCCGTCTACGACCCGCGGACCGTACGGCAGCGCTTCGACCTCGCGGGCGACGCGAAGCTGCGCGTCCCGATGATCGTCGACCTGCGGACGCGGCGCGCCTGGTGGACGGACGTCACCCTCGCCACGACGGGGACCGGCCACGACGTATGGCGCCACCGCGAGCAGATCCGGCGCATGGGCAACGACCTGCTCGATACCTTCCAGCCGCGCGGCCGCGCCACCCTGTGGGAGCTGGCCTGCTGGACGGCCGCGGCCCGCACCGACGGCGACGTGTACGTGCGCGGACGCGGGCACGCCCTGTGGGGCTACCGCCGCGCGGCGGACGAACCGCGCGCCGACTTCGCGCTGCGCATCCGCGACGGCTGGGAGCCGGACGCCCTCCGCGCCGAGCCCGACCTCACGGGCCGCCGCGCGCTTCTCGCCCTGCTGCACGGCGAGTTGGCGGCCGCGGGAGACGCCGCGTCCGGCACGGTGTACCGCCTCTACCCCGGCCCGGTCGACGCCGCGCCGCTGGAGCGGATCACGGCGGGGGACCTGGCGGCGTGGCTGGAGCCCGCAGGGTGAGCGGGTCGGGTGAGCCGGTCGGGGGTGAGCCGGTCGGGTGAGCGGGACGGGGGGCGTGACGATCGACAGGGTGTCGGGTCAGGACCGTCGCGCTCGACGCAGCGTCCATTGCCCGGCGGGGACGCGCGGGCGCATGCTGCCGGGGTGCGAGCGAACCCCATAGCCTCCGTGTCCCGCCGGTCCCTGCTGCGTACCCTCGGCGGGGGCGCGGCCGCCACCGCGCTCGCGGGGTGCGGTGTGCCCGCCGCGTACATCGCGCCGGACGAGCGCTCCGCCGGTGACCGCTCGGCGAAGGACATGAGGCTGACCTTCGCCAACTGGCCGCTCTACATCGACACCGACGACGAGGACAAGACGAAGCGCCCCTCGCTGGACGCCTTCGAGAAGCGGACCGGGATCGACGTCCGCTACACGGAGGAGATCAACGACAACGACGAGTTCTTCGGCAAGATCAGCCCGTCCCTGATGAACCACCAGGAGACCGGCCGCGACCTCATCGTCATCAGCGACTGGATGTGCGCCCGTTTCGTGCGGCTCGGCTGGGTGCAGGAGATGGACCGCTCGCGCCAGCCCAACGTCACCAAGTACCTGGACCCGCTGCTGCGTTCACCGCACTTCGACCCCGGGCGGAAGTCCACCGTGCCCTGGCAGTCGGGCATCACCGGCATCGCGTACAACAGGAGGAAGGTCGGCCGCGAGATCAAGCACGTCTCCGACCTGTGGGCCGACGACCTCAAGGGCCGGGTCACGCTCCTCTCCGGCCTCGACGAGGCGTTCGCGCTGCTCCTCCAGGGCGACGGCGTCGACATCACCGAGTGGAAGGCGGACGACTTCCACCGGATGTGCGACAAGGTCGAGAAGCTGGTGAACAGCCACCACATCCGCCGCTTCACCGGCAACGACTACATCAAGGACCTCTCCAGCGGAGACGTCCTTGCCTGCCAGGCCTACAGCGGCGACGTCATCCAGCTCCAGGCGGACGACCCGGACATCGAGTTCATCGTCCCCGAGGAGGGCGCCGAGCTGTGGGCCGAGTCCCTGATGGTCCCCAACCTCGCCCGCCACAAGCGCAACGCCGAGCGGCTCATCGACTACTACTACGACCCCGAGGTGGCCGCGGAGCTCGCCGCCTGGGTCAACTACGTCTGCCCCGTCCCGGCGGCCCGCGACGTCCTCGCCTCCTCCAAGGACAAGGAACTCGCCGCACTCGCCGAGGACCCGCTGATCTTCCCGGACGACGCGATGCGGAAGCGGCTCGCCATCGCGCGGGACATCACCCCGAAGGAGCGCACGGAGTTCGCGAAGCGGTGGAACGCGTTGGCGGGGCTGTAGGGGCTGTAGGGGCGGCCGCTGTGACTGCGATCGCAAGCGTCGGCAAGCCGCGCCGCATAGAGATTCAGGCTGGCTTCTGCCCGGATCGATCCGCAGGGAACTGTAAACGCTCAGCTGGCGGGCTCGTTCTCCACCCTCTCCTGCCCGCACCCGACAGGCAACTTCCCCAGAGTCTGCCGTTCGCTCTTGTCGCCTGTCCGCGTGGCATCGAGGTCAAGAAGGCGCTCAGGCATTCAAGCCCGCCCTGATCACCCGCCGCTTCTCGTTCGGCGTCGCCACCCGGTTAAGCGGACAAGGGCCCCGCTCCTTTTGAGCGGGGCCCTTGCGTGTGGGGTATAGGTCAGCGAAGCAGTGCGTCAGGCACCGGGTTCTCGCTGCTGGTCAGCATCCTGGCCGTCTCCTCCCGCGTCCTCTTCCGCATGAAGGGAGCGGCTTTCTCGACGAACGGCTCCTCTTCGAGGAGGGCCTCCAGGACCTGGAAGTACACAGGTCCCGTAAGGGCGTGCGTAGAGCTGCGCACCAGAAGGTCCACGAACGCGAAGCACCTGTCCAAGAGCTCGGCGTCCGGTGACTCCTTCCTCAGTTCCGGCTGGATGACCGGTCGCGTGAATGCCTCGTCCAGGAGGGCGTAGGTGTCGTACTCGGCGGCCTCGCTCCTGACGGCCTCGGCCGCGGGCATTTCGTACAGCTCGGCGATGTACGTCGCCGTCTCCGGCACCATGCGCAGCAACAGCGCGGGCACTTCCAGCGGGTCGAGGTCACTCACCTCAATCATCGTCCTTCCCCTTACGCGCAGTTCCCGGACGAGGGATCGCAGATGGATCCGCCGCCGCCGTCATTCTCAGGGTAGTAAGGGTCTTGCCCCTTGGAGGCGCCGAAGGGGTCGAAGACGTCCTTGAACAATTCCCACGCACCGCGCTGCAAGCCGTACTCCCTCGCATAGCTGGGGGCCTGTGCGGCCGAGACCACTCCGCCCGCGATGCCGAACGACCTGGCGAAACCACGGATGCGTGAGGGCTGGCCGACCGGCTGCGGTCCCTTGTGCTTGACCGGCTCGAACTTCTGGCCCGTGAGGTCCTTGACGGCCGCCGTCTTCATGACGTCATCGAAGTTCTTCTGCATATGGGCCTTCATCGCCGGGTCCGCCTTCACCGTTTTCGCGACGTTACCGGTGACATCACGGGAGTTGAGCGCCTCCCACAGCTCCTCCGCCTCGGCCTTGGCGATGGCGAGGTCATGGTCGTCCAGCAGATTGCCCATGCCCTTGCCGGTCTCCCTGGCCTTTCGGTCCAGCTCCAGGATCGACGACATGTTCTTCAACGCGCCCCACCCCTTCTGGATGTGCCACTGCTGCTTGTTGTCCAGCCGCTTCCCATTGTTGAACTCATAGATGATGGCCGTCGCCGCCTTGCCGTTGCCGTACACCTTCTTCGCGGCGTCCTTCGCGTAGATGTTCTTCAGCCCATCAGCCAGTTTCGTATTGCTGACGTGCGGTCGTGCCGCCCTCGGCCTCGACGCCCCCGGATTCTTGTTGGCAACCCTCATCGCGGTCTTGAGCGTGTCCACGGCGCGGTTCATGAGATTGACGAACCAGCCGAAGAACTTACCGCTGGGGTCCGCATACGCCAGCGGGTTGTTGTTCCCGTAGGTGTATCCGTGCATCTGCTGGGCGTCCGAGGTGTCCATCACCGGGTCGACGGAGATGAAACGGCCCGTGTCCGGGTCGTATTCACGGGCGCCGAGATGGGTCAGACCGGTGCTCCTCGTCTCGTCGGTGCCGCCGACGAACCCCTTGCTTCCCGGCCAGGACTTCGGTGCGTCCCCGCGGGTGCCACCGAAGGGCAGCACCCGGCGCTGCGTGAGGGTCTGCCCGGCAGCCGCGACGGCCAGCACACCCGTGCCGTGATGGTCGCCGATCGTGAAGGAGAAGGAACCGTCGTCCGCACGCACGGCCTGGTTGCCGCTGCCCAGGTCGAAGTAGCGGGTGGCTCGGGCCTTGGCCGCGCCCTTGTCCAGGGTGACCTCGGTGTGGCCGAGGTGCAGCGTCGTCCGCTCCCCCGTACGGGAGATCAGCCGCTGGCCGTCGGCACCGTACAGGTAGTCGGTGACCTTGTCGGGCTTGCCTGCGACCGGCTCGGTGACCTTGCTGAGGTTGCCTTCCGCGTCCCAGGTCAACTTCTGGTCGCCGCGGCCGGTGGTGTTGCCGGTCTCGTCATAGGCGTAGCCGGTCTTGTGTGTGCCGTCCGGGCCGGTCGCGGTGACCGAGGTCAGCGCGTGGGCCTTCGCGGTGCCGGGTTCGGGGTATGTGTAGGCGCGCTCGATGTCCTTCCCGCTGTCGCCTGCGGGGTCGTGGCGGGTCTCCGAGAGGCGGTTGCCGACCTTGTCATAGGTGTACGAGTGCCAGTAGGGAGCCGGGCCACCGAGCGCTGTGGCGGACGGGGCCGGGTCGCACGTCTGCTCGCCCTGCGTCCACGCCTCGGTCAGGCGCCGCAGGTAGTCGTAGCGGAAGCACTGGTTGTCCGTGCCGGTGCGCGAGACGTCCTTGAGCGAGAGGACGTTGCCTGCCTCGTCGTAGGAGTAGCCGACCTGCTGGTCGACGCCCTTGACGTCCTCGCGGTCCACCCGGGAGGAGGCCAGGCGCTGGGTGCCCCACTCGTAGGTGTTCGTGATCCAGGTCTTCTTCCCGCCCTCGGTCGAGCCCAGTTCGTGCTGCAACGGCTTGCCGGTGTGGCTGAACTTGGTCGAAGCTGTCATGCCCTGTCCGAACACGGACGTCGGACGCAGCGTGTCCGGCTCATAGCCGTAGTTGACCGACCCGCCGGCCAGTGAGCCCGCTGCCGAGTAGCTGATTGCGGCGATCTTGCCCGACGGTTTGTACGCGGTGCCGGTCTGGTAGGTGCCGGCGAGCGCGCCCTCGGACTCGGGGATCACGACCGCGGTCCGCGCGGGGCGGTAGAGGCGGTCGTAGCCGGTGACCTTGGTCGTGTATGTGGCGTCCCCCACGTGGCGGGTGGACTCCGCGAGCTGGCCCCTGGCCCCGGGGATCGTGTCGTACGTCCAGCTCAGGCGCAGCTTCCCGGTGGCCGAGCCCTCGCGGACCTCGGTCTTGCGGCCGCTGTTGTCGTAGACGTTGACGAGGGTGACGTCGCGGGCGTCGGTGCTGGACACCAGCTGGTTGTGGTCGTCGTAGACGCTCCTCGTGGTGCCCTTGTCCGGGTCGCTCGTCTCGACGGTACGGCCCAGCTGGTCATAGGAGGTCGTCCAGTTGTTGCCCGCCGGGTCGGTCACCTTCGACAGCTGTCCGGAGGGCGTGTACGTGTACCTGGTGGCGTCGTAGGGCGCGTCGGCCCGCCGCTCGTGGTGTCGGCGCAGCTCGACCGTGTGGCCGCGGACGTCCGTGAGCGTCGTGGTGGCGGTCTCGCCCACCGGCGGGATCACCGTGGTCCGGTCGCCGTGGTAGCTGGTGGTCGTGGTGGACAGAACCTTGCCGCCGTCGCCGTTGCCGGCGATCACCTGAGCCCGCAAGGGGCGTCCCTGGCCGTCGAACGTGGTGCGGGTCTGCGACTCCACGGCCAGCGCGTCGGCGGGCTTGAAGAGTTCGGTGACGGGCTTGCCGTCCGTGTAGTAGTCCGCGAACGTCTTGCCGACGAGTCCGCGCGCGTCGTAGAAGACGTCCGAGACGAGGCGGCCGCCGTCCGGGCCCGGGGCCTGGGACTGCCGCTCCCTCAGGAAGCCGTCGTAGAGCTTGTACGAGGTGATCTGGCCGCCGTTGTTGTCGAGTAGCTTGGTGGCGACGGTCACCGGCTTGCCCTCGGTCACGGTGTAGGCGAATTCGTACGTCGGTGTGCCGGACGTCTTGCGGTCGGCGAGCCACACCTTGGTGGAGCGGCCGAGCGCGTCGTAGGCGAACTGCGTCGCTTTGCCGTTGGTGTCTGTCTCCTTGAGCGTGTGTCCGCGCAGGGGGTCAAGCTGTGCCGTGGTCGTCTGCGCGCTCTTCGGGTCGAGCCGCTTGGCCGGTGGCGAGGTGGTCGTGGTCTGGGTGGGCACGCCCGTCGCCGGGGTGTACCTCGTGGTCGTGGTGCGGCCGTCGGTGCGTTTGGTCCGCACCGGGGCGCCGTCCGCGGTGACCGTGACGTCGGCCGTGAGGTCGGTCGCCGTCAGTTCGCGGCCGTAGCCGTCGAAGGTCGCGCCGACCTCAAGGTAGGTGGCCTTGGTGCCGTGGCGGCCCTTGAGCGTCGCCGTCGCGGTGACGTCACCCTTCGTGGGTGCCGCGCCGTAGCCACCGTCGTCGTAGGCCGTGCGGACGTCACTGATGACGTCCTTTTCCCGGTCGGCGCCGACGCCGCAGGTCTTGGCGACCGTCTCCACCCGCGAGGGCAGGTTGAGGATGTTCTTGCCGGTATTGGTCGCGTACTCGGTGCGGGTGCATTTGTCGTCCGTGCCGTCGGCGGTGTCGCCGCGGTCGTCGACCGATGTGACGCGCCCTGCCACCTTGTCGTACGTGGTGACGGTGGTCGCCGTGCGCCACTTGGCGCCCGCGCCGTCGTCGAGCGAGGTCCACGCCCGGGTCTCGGACGTGCCGGTGAAGCCGGCGGTGACGGTGCCCCAGTCGCGCACCTTCTTCGCGGTCAGGTGGTGCCAGGGATGGTTGACGGACTTGCCGATGGCCTTGCCGCCGGGCCCGTCGAACTGGACGGTCCGGTAGGTGTAGCCGACGAGTGCCGCGTCGTCGGTGAGCGGCTCGCCCTCGCCGTCGCCGAGGGACACGCGCACGCTCTTGGATCCGCCGGAGGCGTTCTTGCGGTCACCGTCCATACCTCGCAGGAAGTAGGTGTCCTCCTGCGACTCCATGGCCGAGGCGCCCCCTTGACCACCGGTTCGGACCCGGACGTGGCCGTAGCCGCGCCACTGGGACCAGGTTCTGTGCTTCTCCTTGGTCAGGCCGTCGTCGTCGTTGTGGTGCCAGGCCGCGCCGTCCAGGTAGTCGTAGTTCGTCACCTGGTCCGGGGCGCCGCCGGTGCGGTCGGTTGCCACCACGGAGGTCACGACGTACTTGTTGAACCACTGGCGCACCGGAGCGTTCCGGGCGTCGCCCCCGATGTACTGCGGGAAGCAGCGGGTGGTGTTCGTCTCGGGCTCGGGGAGCTTGGCCGCGTCGCAGGCGGGCGCCGAGTACGTGGCGTCGATCTGCCCGCCGGACTCGTCGGCCACGGTCGACAGACGGGACTTGATGAACGGCGCGAAACCGTCACCGGTCTTGTCCATGCGGTTGGCGAGCTGCGTGTACGCGAAGGTGGTCTTCGGCAACGTGACCGCCGGGGACGCGGTGTGTCCCGTGTGCTGGACGCTGTCGAGCAGCAGCTGATAGTCGGTGTCGGCCATGCCCCAGCGGTGGCCGAGCTTCCACGAGTCGACCTGGCCGTAGGTGCCGTCGCCCTTGAGGACCTCGGTGCTGACCTCGGTCAGGCGCTTGCGGGTCCAGAAGGAGGGGGCGAGGCGCGCGCCGTCGCACTTCTTGCCCGCCTCGCAGTTCAGGTCCCAGGGCGTGTCGTACCAGTGGAACGACTGCTTGCCGATCGTGTCCGGCGCACAGGTGACGCCGTCGGCGGGCAGGCACCGCTCGGCATTGCCGAACACGACGCGTGCCTCCGGCTTGGTGCCGTACATCGTGGAGGACTTCAGACCGTAGTCGATGCGCTTGAGGTAGCCGCCGCGGGTGTACGGGGTGTCGTCCTCGGCCTTGAGGTCGCGGCCGTAGTGGTTGGTCTCCTTGCCGTAGTGGTAGGAGATCGCGTTTCCGTGGGTGTCGACGACGTAGTCGAGGTTCCAGCGCCAGGCCTGTCGGCACCACGACTTGGCATAGGTGTCCGCGTGGCAGGGCTCACCCGCGTTGTTGCCGTAGACCGGCACGGTCCAGGTGGAGTCCGTGGTCTCCTTGCCGTCCTTCCAGCCCGGCAGCCGGTGGTAGCCGAAGTAGTAGCGGGTGCCGTTGGGGTCGGTCACCCGCCAGTACTCGCCGTCGTCGTCCCCGTTGTCGCGGCCGGTGGACTTCAGGCGCTTGATCTTGGTGCCGTCGTCTTGCTGGAGCTTCCACTCGTCGTCGCCGGCCGGTACGAGTTCGCCGCCCTTGCCGTTGAACGACACGAAGGCGTTGTCGTACTTCCAGCACAGGTCACCCGGCTTGTTGCCGCCGGTTCCCTTTTCCCCGTCCTCGGCGCACGACTGGTAGCGGCGCTCGATGAAGCCGGGCGAGAGGTCGAAGCCGTCGCCGACCCATGACGCCTGGTTGTTGGTCTCACCGGTACGGCCGTCCACGGTGCCGGAGTTGTAGCTGAGGCCGACATCGGGCGACAGACCCCCGGGGACCTCGGGCACGGGCATGTCGTAGGCCCAGGTGAAGTCCCCGGTGTTGAGATTCGTCTGCCAGGTGGCCGACGGGGACAGCGGAGTGGCCTTGTAGTCGCCCTTGTCGCCTTTCGTCTCGGCCGCGGCGGCGAAGACGGTGGCCCGGCCCGCACGCAGGGACACCCTGTCGGCGGTGAGGGTGTGCTTGGCGGTGTTGTTCTCCGCGGTGACCGGGGTGCCGGTGCGGCATTGGGCCCTGCCCGGGTCGGTGAGCACGCAGCCGGGGAGCTGGACCAGCTTCAGGCGGGAGGCGTAGCCGCCGCCGAAGGCCGCGGCGAAGTCCTGGTAGTCGACGGTCACCGACACATCCCCGGCAGGGGCCGCCCGCTTCTCGGGCTTGGGCGCGAGGGTGAACAGAAGACCGTCCACCCCCGCACGTTCGGAACGGCCGCGGTCCAGGACCTTGGCCTCGACCTTGCCGTCGAGGGCGCTCTTCGCTTCGGTGGCGGGGGCGAGTCCCACGGGCAGGTCACGGGGGCGGGACTCCCGGGAGAGGTCGACCGTCGCCGTCGCAGGTTCGGGCCAGTCGGCCTCGGGGGCCTTGGCGGGGGTGCGCGGCGTCGACGTCAGCTTGCGGGGGCGGACCTTGATGCCGTCCCGTCCCGGTACGGGCTTGTCGGTTCTCGGAAGGCCCGGGCGGTCGTTGCCCTGCGCCGCGACCGGGGACGCGGCCGCGCCCTGGATCAGGCCGCCGACCATGAGGGCCGAGAGGGCCAGCGCGATGCGTTTGCGTCGCGCGGATATGAGGTGCATGGGTGTTTCCGTTGGGTGGTTGAGGTGGTCGGTGTGGAGAGGTGGTTGCTGTGGCGCCGCGCGGGCCCGGGAGTTCGCCGGGGCCTACGAGGACGAACCCGCCGGTACCTGTGTCGGGAGGTCGAACCAGGAGCCCGCCAGCTCCTCGACCTGGCTGTCGTTCAGGGCGCCCTGGAAGACCCAGACGTCGTCGATGGAGCCGCCGAAGTACTCGCCCCAGGACCCGTCGTTCCGCGCTCGACCCACCTGCAAGGTGTCACCGGCCGTGAAGCCGACGACGTTGTCACCGGTGGCACCGCGGTCCTCGCAGGCGCCTTCGCCGTCAGGGCAGGTGGTCTCCTGCAGCACCCCGTTGACGTACAGCCGCGCCTGCTTGGCGAAGCCGTCGTGGACGACCGCCAGGTGGTTCCACTCGCGCACGTCGTAGAACTCGGTGTTCACCATGCGCTCGTACGTCGCCGAGGCGCCGTCCCGGTCCGGCATCGCGAGTTCCCACCGCCCGCGCTCCTCGGGGTCCTTGGGGTCGGGCACGAAGCGCACCGCGAACGCGCTCTGCTCGGCACCGGCCGCGCTGACGACGGTTACTCCATCCTTCGGTATCGACGCGGCCTGCGCCCACGCGGTCGCCGTGAAGCTGGCGCCGGTGTCTACGGGCACTTCGGAGGTCGCGGCGTGACCGGTGGTGCCGTTCAGGACAAGACCGCCGTCGCCCATGTACGCGCCGTCGGAGCCCACCTGGGCGCCACCGCCGAGGGTCATCCGGTGACCCCACTCCGAGTCGTCCGGTGTGGTGGCCGGGGATCCCGTGCCCGCGATGTCGAACTTCCAGCGGCCCTTGACCAGTGGTCGCTCCTTGAACAGCTGCCGGACCTCCTCGGCCGACACGGGCCGGTCGTAGAGCCGTACGTCGTCCAGGGTGCCTGGGAAGAACGCGTCGGGCCCGCCGCTGTACCTGCTCGCGCCGATGTACATCGACTGGTCGGCATAGAAGGAGCCGCCGAGCTTGGCCGAGCCGGCCGCCCGCCCGTTGACGTACAGCGTGAGAGTGTCGGCGACGACATCGTGCACGCCGGTCAGATGGACCCACTCGCCGACGGTCGCCGTGCCGGCCTTGGGGCCCATGGCGCGGATGATGCCCGCGTCCACCTTGTCGGCCGCGTACTGGTTGAACACCCAGCGGTCGAGGGCCTTGGAGTAGTACAGCTCGAAGCCGGGGCGCGCCTTGCCCGCCTGGGCCGCGACGACCGCCGTGGCGTCCGGCTTCTTGTCGAGCCTGGCCCAGGCGGAGACTGTGAAGCTGCGTGCGGTGTTCACATGGGGGCCGCTGGTCCGCCCGATTCTCGCGTACCCGTCGGTTCCGTTGAACCGCACGGCCTTGCCCGCCACGCCCTCGCGGCCGGGCGTCACGCCGCCGTGGAACTCGGCGGGCAGCACATCGGCGTGGCCCTGGATCGCAGTGGCCGATTCGGGGTCGTCGAGCGGGAAGACCGCGACGGCCGGGCGGCCGGGGTCCCCGACCTGCCTGAGGTCGTGCAGTGCGGCGACCTCCTCCGCGGCGACGGGCTTGTCGAAGAGTTGCACGTCGTCCACGGCGCCGGGGAAGAAGGCGCCGGGCCTGCCGTCGTACGAGCCCGCGCCGAACCGCAGACCGCGGCGAGCATTCCAGGCATTCGGCAGGTCCGCCGCACCGGCCAGCTTGTTGTCGACGTACAACTGCAGGCGTCCCGCGACGCCGTCGAAGGAGCCGACCAGGTGCGTCCACGCACCGACCCGCACGCCTGTGGGTCCGGCCGCCATCGCGCGCGCGATCTTCGCGTCGGGGCCGTCGGACGTGTACTGGTTGAAGACCCAGCGGTCGAGGTCCTTGGAGTAGTAGATCTCGAAGCCCGGCCGGTGGTTGCCCGGCTGGGTCACGGCGATCGCCGGTGCTTCGGGCTGCTTGTCGAGCTTCACCCACGTTGAGACGCTGAAGCCGCGGTCGGTGTTCACCACCGGGGTGTCGGTGTCCGCGTACCCGCTGGTGCCGTCGAAGTGCAGTGCGGTGCCCTTCTTGCCGGGCACGCCCGGCTTCGCGCCGCCGTGCAGCGTCGCGGTGCGTGCGGGGGCCGATCCCTTGGCCTTGGTGGCTCCCGCGCTCTCGTCCAGTTGCCAGGTGGCGCGTTCGGGCTGTCCGGCCTTCACGCGGTACTGGTAGGTGTGGATCTCCGAGGCATTGCCCGCCTTGTCGAAGGCCTGGGCGGTGACGAAGTTGAGGCCCGGCTTGCCGGGCAGCACCTTCGCGGTCCTCGCCGCGCCACCGGACGTGGAGAGCTCGTTCTTGGCGCTCGGGTCCCCGTTGACGCCGTAGCGGTAGCGGGTGACGTCCGTGGACGACGACTTCAGGCTGAAGTCACCGTACTGGCCGACCCCGTCGAACCACGGGTCGTCCGGGTTGTCCGCGTCGGACGCCGGGTACTCGCCGGAGGACACCGAAGGCGCCTTCGGCACGCTCGTGTCGTACACGAAGTAGCAGGCGGTCGGGTCGCCCGCGAACGACCACGGCGAGTACTGCGCGCCGTCGTAGGAGCGCACGTACCAGTGGACGGGCTTGTTCGCGGGAACCGACTTCGGCAGGTCGATCACGAAACGTGAGCCGGACTTCTTCGCCGCGGTGCGCGATGGCTTCCAGCGCGGCACCATGCCCTTGCCGTCGCCCGCGTCCCACTGGGCCTCGAACTGCACCGACACGCTGTCCTTGTCGGGGTCGGTGACGTCATTGGCGTAGATCTTTCCGAGCGTGCGCACGCGCGGCGCATCCCCGGGCCGCTTGCAGACACCGCCGTACTCCATCGTCAACTGAGACATCTTGATCTGCGCCGGCGGCCGGTTGTACTTCACACGCAGGTACGCCTTGTCGGAGAACCGCTTCCAGCCGTACTTGTCGCTCTCGGACGTGGCCCGCATGCCGAAGGTCATGTCCGGCCACTTCTTGTCGGCGGCCTCCTGCACTCCTGACTTGACGTCGAACTCCGCGTCCCTGGCCCCGCAACCGGAGGCTCCGTGGGCGAACGACTCCGTTGCCAGCTTCTTGACCCAGAAGCCAGAGGCGTTCTGCGAGTTCCACGTGGTCTTGCCGGTGATCCCCTTGGTCCGCCACAGCTGCACCTCGCGCTTCGAGCACGAGGCCGTGTGCACATTGCGCACGACGAACTCCGCCGACAAGATCGACTTGCCCGCGAACTTCGAGGTCGGGATCTGGTAGAAGAGCCGCTTCGTGTCGTGCGGGGCGCAGTAGTCCCAGCCGCAGTAGCCGAGGCCCGCGTCGTGCTTGCCGTTGAACTTCCACTGCGGGGCGCCGGCCCAGTACTTCGAGGCCATCGTCCAGGTCGACGCGCGCGGTGAGTACCACTGCGGGTCGATGAAGACCGGGTACCGGGTGTCCTCGCCCTTGAGGACATCCTGGTCGGGCTTGAGGACCAAGGCGTTTTGTCGGGAGGGGAGGTCCACGTCGACGGGGGCGAGCTTCGCGGACTCGGCGGCGCCAGGCTCTGGGGCACCGGGTGCCGGGGCGCCGGCATCGGGGGCGCCCGCCGGTGCGAAGGCCACACGGGCCGTGCGGACACGGGTCTTGCCGGAGCCGCTCGTCCCGCCGGAGGCGCCGGAGGCATCCGCCTCGCTGGAGTCACCGGTGCCTGAGTCCCACATCATCGGCCGCGGCGCCTCGAACACGACGCCCTTGGCGCCCTTGTCGGTGGCCTCGAGGCCACCGTCCGCCGTCTCCCGCGTGTCCAGGCCCTCAGTGCGCAGCCTCAGCTTGAGTTCGGCCAGCTCCGGGCTTGCCGCAGCCTTGGCCGACTTGACGATGAGCAGCTGCGAGAAGCCGTCCTGCTGTGCTCCCATGCGCAGGTCGACCCCGTCGAGCACGTCGCGGTACGTGGCCGTCGCGTCGTCGAGTTCGGGCGCGGGGAGCTTTCCTGGCCAGGAGAGCTCCAGTTCGCGGCCCGCCTTCCACATGCGCACCAGCGGGACGTCGGCCCCGCCGCCGGAGAACGCCAGCCGCGCTGTCGTCACCTTGGGGGCGACCATGCCACCGGCGACCGGGGCCAGATCGGTGTCGATCCGCTGCCAGCGGCCGTCGATCCGCGCCCGCACCGGACGCAGATACTCACGAGCCTCCAAGTCACCCTCGGGCGTGGCGAAGACGTCACTGCTCTCACCGCGCAGCGCCGCGATTTCCACGCTCTCGCCGGTCCGCTCGGCCTGGGCCCTCGCCTGATCCTCCGACAGCGACCCGCCGACAGTTGGGTCTTCCCGCTCGGCCTGCGCGGCGGCGGGCGGAGCCGCCTCCCGCGCGGCCGCCGGGGCACTGCCCCCGGGCAGCAACCCGCATGACAGCGCTCCACTCACAACGAAAGCCAGAACGCCCCCGGTGCCGCGTACCCGCGTACGCGTCCCCATCACCACATCCCACCCCAAAAATGAAGATTCTCTTAAGCAACCGGCAGAACCTATCCGTAGCCCCAGGGCACGGAGCAAACCGGCGAAAGGGTCAAACAGGCTCAATGGCTCCTGGTGGTCATGTGGGGAATGTCATGACTCCAAATGGTTGCCCCATGCATGGAAGCGATCTCATAACCGCCCGGTCACACCAAGATCACGAAGGAGCCCGTGGGCATGCCGTCGTTCGGGCTGGGCACCGAAGCGGCGGGGCACGGCCGCGATCCAGGGACGGCTGCCCTGCAGCACACGACGCTGGAGCAGGCCGTGGCACGGGGAACGCCATTCATCGGAGTACGGAGCCGGGCGTTCTGGTGCTCCCGCGATCAGAGCATCGTCCGCCGCACTCCGCCCGTCGCCGCCTGCTCACCACATCACTGGGATGCCTTGTACGACCACCTTCAAGATCAGATTCAATCCTGGAAACTGAGGAGATCCGGGGCGCCCGGCAGTGACACCGGCACCGGCACCGACTGAGGCGGTCGTCTTGCGTATGTGCGTGACAGGCGGGTGCTCGTTGTCTCGTCGCCTGACCTGGCAGGGTGGGACCTGATGGGGGTGTCGAGTCCGGACTTTTGCTGAAGCTGCTTGGCGTCATCGCAGGCCAGGAATGTGGCCTGGTGTCAACTGCAAGGCCTGGTCACAGTGCTGGGGCGGCAGGAGTAGGGGCGGCCGCCGCCGGAGGCGGAGGTGCCGGCGTCGGCGGCGGCCGGGAGCGCGAGAAGGCCGGGGCTCCCCTTCGCGGCCTCGCGCGCTCGTCGTCCCCACACCGGCCCCGGGATGCGCGGGAGTGCAACCCGGTTGGGGCGGGCGGGTGGGGACGGAGGGTTGGAACCGCCCGGTGTCGGCGCTGCGCGGTTCCAGCCGGGTCCGAGCTCATCGGGCCAGGGGTACCTCGCGCACATACGCGTACACCGGCAGGTCACGGCGGGTCGGCATGGTCATGGTCTGCTCCCGGGCAGTGTGGAACCGGGGTTCAGCCGCTGCCTGACCGCACCTCATCTCGAAAGTAGCCGATCGCTGTCGCCGGGTGAAGCCCTGTTCGGGAATCCGGCCGGTCATGCCGGTCCCCCTTGTGGGTACGCGATCCGGGACACCGTCATCGTCGTGGGGACCCACCATGACCGCCGAAGGACCACCGGACCCGTCCGGCATCGGGGAGCAGGCCCTGGCCCAACTCCAGGCGCTGCTCCTGGACTCCGACCGCCTCGACGACTTCCTCCAGGACCTCGTCCGGCTCACCACGCAGCTGCTGCCGATGCGGCTGTCCTGCTCCATCACCCTCAACCCGGAGGACCGTCTGCGCACCGCCGCCGCCAGCGACGACATGGTCCACCGCTTCGACCAGGACCAGTACGACCTCGGTGAAGGCCCCTGCCTGGCCACCCTCCACAGCGGCGAGGCCCACGCGATCACCGACATGCGCACCGAGGAACGCTTCGGCTCCTTTCCCGCCCGCGCGCAGGCGCACGGCATCCTCAGCCTGCTCGCGCTGCCGCTGACCCCGCCCGGCCTGGGCACCAGCGGAGTCCTCAACCTGTACGCCTCCGAGAAGGACGCCTTTCCCCCGGCGGTCCGCGACCAGGCGGCGGTCTTCGCCAGCTACGCGGCGGGCGCCCTGGGCGTCGCCCAGAAGATCGCCAACCAGACGCGGTTCAGCACCGATCTGCAGGCCGCGCTGGTCTCCCGCACCGTCATCGACCAGGCCCTTGGCGTCATCATGGGCCAGCAGCGGTGCACCGCCGAACGGGCCTTCCAGATCCTCGGCCGCGCCTCCCAGAACCGCAACATGAAACTCCGCGACGTCGCCGTCGGCCTCATCACCCAGGTCAGCGGCGCACCACCGGCCAAGTCCCCGCTGCGCCCACGGACGCCGCCGTCGGCCCCGGGCGCGGGGGAGCGGTAGACGCTCAGGCCTGTTCCGCCCGGAACCCCGCCGGCGTCACACCGGTGCGCTGCTGGAAGAACTTCGAGAAGTTCGCCGAGTCCGCGAAGCCGACGGCCACTCCGATGCGGCCCGACGGCAGGTCGGTGTGGGCGAGGAGCCGCTTCGCCTCCAGGATCACGCGGCGGTCGATGAAGTCCTTCGGGGTCTGGCCGGTGGCGGCGCGCACGGCGCGGACGAGGGTGCGGCGCGAGTAGCCGAGCTCGTCGGCGTACGCGCTGACGCTGTGGTTGGTCGTGAAGCCCCGCTCCACCGCGGTGCGGAACCGGGAGAACGTCGTGTCCGGCAGTGGTCTGCACTCGTCCGCCGCCGCCTGCGCCGACACGTGCGCCACCCGCAGCATGAAGGCCGTCAGGGAGTGCCGGAGCACCGACGTGTGCAGGCTCAGCGGCAGCGTCGCCGTGTCCAGGTACTCACGCTGGAGCTGACCCAAGGAGGCCTCAAGGGCGGCCAGTTGGGGCTCTTCGGGGTGCAGGAGTGGCGGCCTGTCGTAGCGGTACAGGCCCGTCGCCTCCACGATCGCGCGCGGCAGGAAGCCGGGCTGCATCGTGAGCGCCGTGCCGACGTAGCTGTCGGTCGCCGAGAAGCCGTGCACCTGGCCGGGCCGGATCCACAGGACGTCACCGGCCCCCGCCTCGTACTCCGTGAAGTCGACCATGTGGCGGACCGGGCCCTCGCGGAAGAAGAGCAGGACGTGGAAGTCGATGCGGTGCACGCGCCGCGAGAGGCCGACGCCGCCCGCCCAGGGGCCGTCCGTGCCCATCGGGCCGACCTGCATCCCGACCCCGGAGACGCTCGCGCTCGCGTCGAAGGGGTAGGTACGGATGTGCTCCGCGGCTCCCAGATGTGCGCTCGGATGTGCGCTGTCCCGCTCCGTCATGCGTGTTCCCTGCGTCTCCGTCGGCCAGGGCCGTCTCCACGCCCTGCGCGTGTCCCATTTTCACCGAACGCTGACACGGGGGCACCTTCCTCCGTAAAAGTATGACCTTTAAGTTCGTAAGTGGCTGGACCAGGGCCTTTGGCCCGGACCGCCGGTGCCTCGCGGCACCGCTGATGCACCACGGATGCGAAGGAAGTCATACAGATGAGCACGCAGACACCGGACGGCCTCGACCCCTTCGAGCGCCCCTTCGAGTGGACCGGAACCGACCGGCGTGCCGTCGACACCGCCCGCCTCCTGGCGGCCGATGCCGTGCAGAAGGTCGGCAACGGACACCCCGGCACGGCCATGAGCCTGGCGCCCGCCGCGTACACCCTCTTCCAGAAGGCCATGCGGCACGACCCGGCCGACCCCGAGTGGACCGGCCGCGACCGCTTCGTCCTCTCTCCCGGCCACACCAGCCTCACCCTCTACACCCAGCTCTTCCTCTCCGGCTACGAGCTGGAGCTCGACGACCTGAAGGCGTTCCGCACGCAGGGCTCGAAGACCCCTGGCCACCCCGAGTACGGGCACACCGCCGGTGTGGAGACGACGACAGGACCGCTCGGCCAGGGCCTCGCCAACGCCGTGGGCATGGCCATGGCCGCCCGCTACGAGCGCGGCCTGTTCGACCCCGAGACCCCCCAGGGCGCGAGCCCCTTCGACCACACCATCTGGGCGATCGTCTCCGACGGCGACCTGGAGGAGGGCGTCTCCGCCGAGGCCTCCTCGCTCGCCGGACACCAGAAGCTCGGCAACCTCGTCTTCCTCTACGACGACAACCACATCTCCATCGAGGGCGACACCGACACCGCGTTCTCCGAGGACGTCGCCAAGCGCTACGAGGCGTACGGCTGGCACGTGCAGCGCGTCGCACCGCAGGCCGACGGCGACATCGACGTCAAGGCCCTGTACGAGGCGCTCGCCGCCGCCAAGGCCGAGACGCAGCGCCCGTCCCTCGTCGTGATGCGCACGATCATCGCCTGGCCCGCCCCCAACGCCCAGAACACGGCGGGCTCGCACGGCTCCGCGCTCGGCGCCGACGAGATCGCCGCCACCAAGCGCGTCCTCGGCTTCGACCCCGAGCAGTCGTTCGTCGTGGAGGACGACGTCATCGCCCACACCCGCAAGGCCCTCGACCGCGGCGCCGAGGCGCACGCCGCCTGGGACAAGCGGCTCGCCGAGTGGCGCACCGCCGACCCCGAGCGCGCGAAGCTGTTCGACCGTGTCCTCGCGGGCCGCCTCCCCGAGGGCTGGGAGCAGGCGCTTCCCGCCTTCGAGGCCGGTACGAAGCTCGCCACGCGCGCCGCGTCCGGCAAGGTCCTCCAGGCCCTCGGCCCGGTCGTCCCCGAGCTGTGGGGCGGCTCCGCCGACCTCGCGGGCTCGAACAACACGACGATCGACAAGACGTCGTCGTTCCTGCCGAAGGGCAACCCGCTCCCGGAGGCCGACCCGTACGGCCGCACCGTCCACTTCGGCATCCGCGAGTTCTCGATGGCCGCCGAGATGAACGGCATCGCGCTGCACGGCAACACCCGTATCTACGGCGGCACCTTCCTGGTCTTCTCCGACTACATGCGCAACGCCGTGCGGATGTCGGCGCTCATGCAGCTGCCCGTCACCTACGTGTGGACGCACGACTCCATCGGTCTCGGCGAGGACGGCCCGACCCACCAGCCGGTCGAACACCTGGCCTCGCTGCGCGCCATCCCGGGCCTGAACGTCGTACGCCCGGCCGACGCCAACGAGACCGCCGTCGCCTGGCGCGAGATCCTGCGCCGCGGCTCGGACAAGCCCGCCCCGCACGGCCTGGCGCTGACCCGGCAGGGCGTGCCGACGTACGAGGCCAACGAGGAAGCCGCCAAGGGCGGTTACGTCCTGGCCGAGGCGTCCGAGGCCACCCCGGACGTGATCCTGATCGCCACCGGCTCCGAGGTGCACCTCGCCGTCGGGGCGCGGGAGCGTCTGGAGGCCGAGGGGATCGCCACGCGCGTCGTGTCGATGCCGTCCGTCGAGTGGTTCGAGGAGCAGCCGCGTGAGTACCGCGACAGCGTCCTGCCGCCCGCCGTCAAGGCCCGCGTCGCCGTCGAGGCCGGCATCGGTCTGACCTGGTACCGCTATGTCGGGGACGCCGGACGCATCGTCTCCCTGGAGCACTTCGGCGCCTCCGCGGACGCCGACGTCCTCTTCGCCGAGTTCGGCTTCACCGCCGAGAACGTCGCCGCCGAGGCGCGTGAATCCCTCGCCGCGGCCCGCGCCTGACCCGTACGCCCTGCGCGTCCGCTCCGTCCGGACGCCCCGCGCGCCTGACTCCCGTAACACCTGAAAGAAGTTGAAGAACATGACCAGCGCCGCACCCGCTGCCCCCGCCACCCCCTCCTCGTCGCGTCTCAAGGCCCTCTCCGACGAAGGCGTCTCCATCTGGCTGGACGACCTGTCCCGCACCCGCATCGAGTCCGGCAACCTCGCCGAGCTGATCGAGAAGAGCCATGTCGTGGGCGTCACCACGAACCCCTCGATCTTCCAGGCCGCCATCGGCTCCGGCGAGGGCTACGAGGAGCAGCTCGCCGACCTGGCCGCCCGCAAGGTCACCGTCGACGAGGCCGTCCGCATGATGACCACCGCCGACGTGCGTGCCGCCGCCGACGTGCTGCGTCCCGTGTACGACACGACCGGTGGCCGTGACGGCCGCGTGTCGATCGAGGTCGACCCGCGTCTGGCGCACGAGACCGAGGCCACCATCGCCGAGGCCAAGCAGCTCGCCTGGCTCGTCGACCGCCCGAACGTCATGATCAAGATCCCGGCGACCGAGGCGGGCCTCCCGGCCATCACCGAGGTCATCGGCCTCGGTATCAGCGTCAATGTCACGCTGATCTTCTCCCTGGACCGCTACAAGGCCGTCATGGACGCCTACCTCGCGGGCCTGGAGAAGGCACACGAGCGCGGCATCGACCTCGCCACCATCCACTCCGTCGCCTCCTTCTTCGTCTCGCGCGTCGACGCCGAGATCGACAAGCGCCTCGCCGCGGTCGGCACGGACGGCGCCAAGGCGCTCAAGGGCAAGGCCGCCCTCGCCAACGCCCGGCTCGCCTACGAGGCGTACGAGCAGGTCTTCGCCACCGACCGTGCCGCCAGGCTGGAGGCCGCGGGCGCCCACAAGCAGCGTCCGCTGTGGGCCTCGACGGGCGTCAAGGACCCGGCGTACAAGGACACCCTGTACGTCGACGAGCTGGCCGCGCCCGGCACCGTCAATACCATGCCGGAGGCCACCCTCAAGGCCACCGCCGACCACGGCGACATCCACGGCGACGCCGTCACCGGCACCTACGACGCCTCCCGCGCGGAGCTCGCCGCCGTGGAGAAGCTCGGCATCTCCTACGACGAGGTCGTCCAGCAGCTGGAGGACGAGGCCGTCGCCAAGTTCGAGACCGCGTGGAACGACCTGCTCGGCACGGTGGCGAACCGCCTCGCGGACAAGGGAACTGCCGCAGAGGGCACTGACGCAAAGGGAGCTGACGCCAAGTGAGCACCACCGCTTGGCAGGACCCGCTGAACCCGCGGAACCCGCTGAGGGACCCCCGCGACCGGCGTCTGCCGCGCATCGCGGGCCCCTCCGGGCTCGTCATCTTCGGCGTCACGGGCGACCTGTCCCGCAAGAAGCTGATGCCGGCCGTCTACGACCTCGCCAACCGCGGTCTGCTCCCGCCGGGCTTCTCGCTCCTCGGGTTCGCCCGCCGCGAGTGGGAGGACCAGGACTTCGCGCAGGTCGTCCACGACTCGGTGCGCGAGCACGCCCGTACGCCCTTCCGCGAGGAGGTCTGGCAGCAGCTCGCCGACGGCATGCGCTTCATCCCGGGCGACTTCGACGACGACACCGCGTTCAAGCAGCTGCGCGACGCCGTCGACGAGCTGGACGAGAAGCGCGGTACGAGCGGCAACTACGCCTTCTACCTCTCCGTACCGCCGAAGTTCTTCCCGAAGGTCGTCAAGCAGCTGAAGAAGCACGGCCTCGCGGACGCCCCCGAGGGCTCCTGGCGCCGCGCCGTCATCGAGAAGCCGTTCGGCCACGACACCAGGTCGGCCCAGGACCTGAACGCGATCGTGCACGAGGTGTTCGCCCCGGACCAGGTCTTCCGCATCGACCACTACCTCGGCAAGGAGACCGTCCAGAACATCCTGGCGCTCCGCTTCGCCAACCAGATGTACGAACCCGTCTGGAACCGCAGCTACGTCGACCACGTGCAGATCACCATGGCCGAGGACATCGGCATCGGCGGCCGCGCCGGCTACTACGACGGCATCGGCGCCGCCCGCGACGTCATCCAGAACCACCTGCTCCAGCTGATGGCCCTCACGGCCATGGAGGAGCCGGCCGCGTTCGACGCCGAGTCGCTGGTCATGGAGAAGCTCAAGGTCCTCAAGGCAGTGCGTCTCCCCGACGACCTGGCCGCGTCCACGGTCCGCGCCCAGTACGCCGAGGGCTGGCAGGGCGGCGAGAAGGTCAGCGGCTACCTCCAGGAAGACGGCATCGACCCCCGGTCGACGACCGACACCTACGCCGCGGTCAAGCTGGAGGTCGACAACCGCCGCTGGGCGGGCGTCCCCTTCTATCTGCGCACCGGCAAGCGCCTGGGCCGCCGCGTCACCGAGATCGCGGTCGTCTTCCAGCGCGCCCCGCACTCCCCGTTCGACTCCACCGCCACCGAGGAACTCGGGCAGAACGCCATCGTCATCCGCGTCCAGCCCGACGAAGGCATGACCGTGCGCTTCGGTTCCAAGGTCCCGGGTACGTCGATGGAGATCCGCGACGTGTCCATGGACTTCGCGTACGGCGAGTCGTTCACGGAGTCCAGCCCGGAAGCGTACGAGCGGCTGATCCTGGACGTACTGCTGGGCGACGCCAACCTCTTCCCGCGCACGGAGGAGGTCGAGGAGTCCTGGCGCATCCTCGACCCCATCGAGGAGCACTGGGACACCCACGGCGAACCGGCCCAGTACGCCTCGGGCAGCTGGGGCCCGAAGGAAGCGGACGAGATGCTCGCACGAGACGGACGGAGCTGGCGCAGGCCATGAAGATCGATCTGACCGACACCACGGCAAGCAAGATCAATAAGGCCATCGTGAAAGGACGCCGGGCCATCGGGACACCCGCCGTGGGCGTGGTCCTGACGATGGTCATCGTCACCGACGAGGAGAACGCCTACGACTCGGTCAAGGCCGCCGAGGAGGCGTCCCGCGAGCACCCCTCGCGCACCCTCGTCGTCATCCGGCGCACCGCCCGCTCCCCGCGCGACCGGCAGGGCAACCGCCTCGACGCCGAGGTCCGCGTCGGCTCCGAGGCCGGCACCGGTGAGACCGTGATCCTGCGCCTGTACGGCGAGGTGGGCCGGCACGCCGACTCCGTCGTCCTGCCGCTGCTCCTGCCCGACGCCCCGGTCGTCGTGTGGTGGCCGGTCGACGCGCCGGAGAACGCCGCAAAGGACCCGCTGGGCGCGCTCGCCGCCCGCCGCATCACCGACGCGTACGCCGTCGAGGACCCGCTGGCCGCCCTCGCCGCCCGCGCCAAGTCGTACGCCCCCGGCGACACCGACCTCGCCTGGACCCGCCTCACACCCTGGCGCTCCATGCTGGCCGCCGCCCTCGACCAGGCCCGCGCCGACATCACGTCGGCCGCCGTCGAGTCCGAGGCCGACAACCCCAGCGCCGAGCTGCTCGCCCGGTGGCTGGGCGCCCGGCTCGGCGTCGCCGTCGAGCGCGTCACGACCGCCGGGCCCGTCGTCACGGCGGTCCGCCTCGGCACGGCGAACGGAGAGATCCGCATCGACCGCCCCGAGGGCCCCCTCGCCACCCTGTCCCTGCCCGGCCAGCCCGCGCGCACCCTCGCCCTGAAGGTCCGCTCGACCGCCGAGCTGATCGCCGAAGAGCTCCGCCGTCTCGACGCCGACGAGATGTACGCCGTCGCGCTGCACGGGGACGCCTCCGGCGCCAAGGAGTCCGTTCAACATGTCTGACAACACCAAGGACACCAAGCCCTTTTTGAAGCACCGCCCGCAGTGGACCGCCCTGGAGGACCACCGCGCCAAGTCCAACGGCACGCACCTGCGCGACCTCTTCGCCGCCGACCCCGGCCGCGCCGAGCGCTACACCGTCCGCGTGGGCGACCTGCACATCGACTATTCCAAGCACCTGATCACGGACGAGACGCTCGCCCTCCTCCAGGAGCTGGCCGCCGCCACCGACGTGTTCGGGCAGCGCGACGCCATGTTCCGCGGCGAGAAGATCAACACCACCGAGGACCGCGCGGTCCTGCACACCGCGCTGCGCGCCCCGAAGGACGCCGTGATCGAGGTCGACGGCGAGAACGTGGTGCCGAAGGTCCACGCCGTCCTCGACAAGATGGCGGTCTTCGCGGAGAAGGTCCGTACGGGCGAGTGGACCGGCCACACCGGCAAGCGCATCCGCAACGTCGTCAACGTCGGCATCGGCGGCTCCGACCTCGGGCCCGCGATGGCGTATGAGGCGCTGCGCCCGTACACCGCACGGGAGCTGACGTTCCGCTTCGTCTCGAACGTGGACGGCGCCGACCTCCACGAGGCCGTCCGCGACCTCGACCCGGCCGAGACGCTGTTCATCGTCGCCTCGAAGACGTTCACGACCATCGAGACGATCACGAACGCCAAGGCCGCGCGGTCCTGGCTGCTGGCTTCCCTCGGGGACGAGGCGGCCGTGGCCAAGCACTTCGTCGCCCTGTCGACCAACGCCGACAAGGTGTCGGAGTTCGGCATCGACACGGCGAACATGTTCGAGTTCTGGGACTGGGTCGGCGGCCGCTACTCCTTCGACTCCGCCATCGGCCTCTCCCTGATGATCGCCATCGGGCCCGACCGCTTCCGCGAGATGCTCGACGGCTTCCACCTCGTCGACGAGCACTTCCGCACGGCACCGGCCGAGGCCAACGCGCCGCTGCTGCTCGGCCTCCTTGGCATCTGGTACGGCGATTTCCACGACGCCCAGTCGCACGCGGTCCTGCCGTACTCGCACTACCTGTCCAAGTTCACCGCGTACCTCCAGCAGCTCGACATGGAGTCCAACGGCAAGTCCGTGGACCGCGAGGGACGCCCGGTCGAGTGGCAGACCGGCCCGGTCGTCTGGGGCACGCCCGGCACCAACGGCCAGCACGCCTACTACCAGCTCATCCACCAGGGCACGAAGCTGATCCCGGCGGACCTCATCGGCTTCGCACAGCCGGTCGACGAGCTGGGCACCGAACTCGCCGCGCAGCACGACCTGCTGATGGCCAACCTGTTCGCGCAGGGCCAGGCGCTCGCCTTCGGCAAGACCGCCGACGAGGTACGGGCCGAGGGCGTCGCCGAGGAACAGGTCGCCCACCGCACGTTCAAGGGCAACCACCCGACGACGACGATCCTCGCCCGCGAGCTGACCCCGTCGGTCCTCGGCCAGCTCATCGCCCTCTACGAGCAGAAGGTGTTCGTCCAGGGCGCCGTCTGGAACATCGACTCCTTCGACCAGTGGGGCGTCGAGCTGGGCAAGGTCCTCGCCAAGCGCGTCGAGCCGGCCCTCACCGAAGGCGCCGAAGTCCCCGGCCTCGACGCCTCCACGCAGTCCCTGGTCGCGACGTACCGCGCCCTGCGCGGCCGTACGTCCTGACAATCGACTCCGCGAACCACCCTTGCGAACGACCTCCGCGAAAGAGAGCAACTGACATGCAGCTCGGACTGATCGGCCTCGGCAAGATGGGCGGCAACATGCGCGAGCGCATCCGCCGCGCCGGCCACACCGTCATCGGCTACGACCGCAACCCGGACGTCTCCGACGTCGCCTCGCTCGCCGAACTCGTCGACAAGCTCGAAGGCCCGCGCGTGGTCTGGGTGATGGTCCCGGCGGGCGCCCCCACCCAGTCGACCGTCGACGAACTGAAGGACCTCCTCGCCGAGGGCGACATCGTCGTCGACGGCGGCAACTCCCGCTGGACGGACGACGAGAAGCACGCCGCCGAGCTCGCCGAGCGCGGCATCGGCTTCGTCGACTGCGGCGTCTCCGGCGGCGTGTGGGGCCTGGAGAACGGCTACGCCCTCATGGTCGGCGGCGACGACGAGAACGTCGCCCGCGTCAAGCCGGTCTTCGACGCCCTCAAGCCGGAGGGCGACTTCGGCTACGTCCACGCGGGCAAGGTCGGCGCGGGCCACTTCTCCAAGATGGTCCACAACGGCATCGAGTACGCCATGATGCAGGCCTACGCCGAGGGCTGGGAGCTCCTTGAGGCCGCCGACTCGGTCACCGACGTCCGTGAGGTCTTCCGCTCCTGGCAGGAGGGCACGGTCATCCGTTCCTGGCTGCTCGACCTCGCGGTCAACGCCCTGGACGACGACGAGCACCTGGAGAAGCTGCGCGGCTTCGCCGCCGACTCCGGAGAGGGCCGCTGGACCGTCGAGGCGGCCATCGACAACGCGGTGCCGCTCCCGGCGATCACCGCCTCGCTCTTCGCCCGCTTCGCGTCCCGCCAGGACGACTCGCCGCAGATGAAGATGATCGCCGCGCTGCGCAACCAGTTCGGCGGCCACGCGGTGGAGTCCGCGAAGTAACCCTGCCGACGAAGGCCGTACGGCGCCGCCTCAGGAGGGCGGCGCCGTACGGCCTTCCAGGCGTCCAGGACCGCCTCCACGGACCGCAGCCACCAGCCCTCCAGCCTGTCGCGCACATACGTCAGCACCTTCCGCCGCTTGAGCCACGGTGGCAACTGCCGGAACGGCACAAAGACCAGCGTGTCGTCGATGGCGTACTCGGCGAGCCCCTTGTGCCCTTCCGCGCGCAGCGCGTCGTACAACTCCGGGGTCAGCGCGCCGTTGAGCCGGGCGGCGACACCCGCCGCGGTGTAGGCGAAACCGCGCTGAGCGATGTCCGGCAACCGCGTCGCCTTGATGATGCGCGGCGAGGCGTCTTCCAAGGGGCACCGGAACGCGAGGCCGGTCGATACGGATCAGACCCTGGCCGCTTTCCCGGTCCCATCCGGACGCCACACCCGGCCCCCGCCCCGTCATCTCCGCCGCACAGCCTTCCACGCTTCCTCGGCCGCGTCGGCGATGGTCAGCCGCCATGCGTCCAGCTTGCCCCGCACCGAGGCGGCGAGATAGCGCCACTTGAACCACAGCGGCAGCTTCCGGAACGGCACGAACGTCAGCGTGTCGTCGACGGCGGTCTCGGCGACGCCACGATGGCCCACCGCGCGCAGCGCCGCGTACAGCTCCGGCGTCAGCTCGCCGTGGAGCCGGGCCGCGGTGCCCGCCGCCGTGAAGGCGAAGCCGCGCTGGCCGGCGTCGGGCAGCCGCATCGCCTTGAGGATGCGGGGGGATGCCTCCTCCAGCGGACAGTGGAACGCGAGGCCGATCGCCGCCGTGCCGAGATGGTTCTCGCCGCGTTCGTAGGCGGCGTCCCAGTCGGCGGGGTCGTCGATACGGATCAGGCCCTCGCCGCTCTGCCAGTCCCACTCGGACGCCATACCGGACCTTCGGCTTTCCTTCGTCACGTCCTGCCGCCACCCGTCAGCTGTCGCAGGGAGGCGGCGGGAGCACCCGCTGCTTCTTGAGGTTGTCGATCATGCCCGCCTTCTTCAGCTTGGTCAGATCGCCCTGCGTGACGCTCTTCGACGGGTACGAGGACTGCACGTGGCCATGGTAGATCTCCTTGACGACGTTGCCGTTCTTGTCGACGATCTCGCGGTGCCGGTCCAGGACCACGATCTCGTTGTTCACGTGGTCCACGCCGAGGCGCCGCGTGACGTTCGGGTTGTTCGGGTCCATGTCGAGGGACCGGTCCAGCGCGGCCTGGCCGTTGGAGGGCGCGCGGCTGACCTCGCCCTTGGCCGAGGAACTGCTGCCCGAACCGTGCTTGCTGTACTCCGAGTCGTCGTAGACGCGGGTCGGCTCGCCCTCCAGGCCCAGCGGGTCGGTCCAGCGGAAGGGGTTGTCGACGTACGCGTGGTGGTTCGGGGCGGGGACCAGGCCCAGCGGGTCGGGGGAGAGGTAGCTCGCGGTGTCCGGGTCGTAGTAGCGGACCAGGTTGTAGTGCAGGCCCGTCTCCGCGTCGCGGTACTGGCCGGGGAAGGACAGCGGGCACAGCCCGTCGTCCTCGCCGCCCAGGGGCCGCCCCCACAGACTGGTGGCGGCCCGCCAGACGATCGTGCCGTCCTCGCCGACGAGTTCGCTGGGCGTGCCCACCAGGTCGGTGACGATCGCGTAGAAACGCCGGTCGACATCCTCCTGGCCGTCGGCGCGCCAGCGCCTGCGCGTCTGGGCGGCGGCCCGGTGGGTGCCGGGCTCCCAGTCCCAGGTGTCGGCCTCCACCACGCCGTCCCGGAGGGTCTGCCGCTCCGCGAGGTTGGCGCAGTCCCAGGTGAAGAGGGTCTCCTCGGCGACCGAACCGTCCTCGGTGACCCGGGCCTTGGCGGTACGTCGGCCGAGCGCGTCGTAGCGGTAGCGCCACCTGCCGCTGTCGGGCGTCGCGGCCTCGGCGAGCCGGTCCTCGGCGTCCCAGGCGTACGACCAGACGCGGCGCAGCCCGGACAGCGTGCGCCGGATCACGCGGGTGACGCGTCCCTGGTCGTCGTGCTCGTACGCGCTACGGCCCGCCGAGGTGACCCGCGTCCCGGAGTGCCGCACCGGGCCCTGCGCGTCCTGGCCGCCGGGGGCCGGGTGCGCGGTAGTGGTGAGGTTGCCGAGATCGTCGTACGCGTAGGACTCGGTCCAGGTCTCGGCGGACACCCGCGTCACGCGGCCCGCGCGGTCGAGGTCGAATCCGCGGCCGCCGCCGAGCCGGTCCGTGACAGCGGTGAGGTGGCCGTCCGCGCGGTAGGAGTACGTGCGGGACTGCCGCACCGTCGTGCCGCCCTCGGCGGCCCCTGACCGGACGACCTGTTCGAGCAGGCGGTGCCCGCTGTCCCACGTCTGCGTCAGCGTGGCGGCCCCGCCGAGGCTCCGGGAGGTCTCCCGGCCCGCCGCGTCGTGCGTGAAGGTCAGCTCGCCGCCCGCGGTGACGAGCGAGGCGGGCAGCCCCGCGGAGTCGTACGACCAGCGGGAGGTGGCGCCGGACGGCGTGGACCGCCGCACCCGACGGCCGAGCGCGTCGTACTCGCTGGTGACGGTCCGGCCGTCGACGGTCTCGGCGAGGATCCTGCCGACCGCGTCGTAGGCGAAGTCGACCCTGCCGTCGGGGCTCACGGCTTCGACGAGGCGTCCGAGCGGGTCGTAGCCGAGCGAGGTGACCGTGCCGTCGCCGGTGCTCCGGGTCACCACGCGGCCCGCGGCGTCGCGGCTCATCCGTACCGTCTGACCGGTGCCGTTGGTCCGCTCGACCTGATGTCCCGTCGCGTCGCAGACGTAGGTGAGCGTGCGGCCGTTGAAGTCCGTCTCGCCGGTCAGACGGCCCGCGGCGTCGTAGCGATAACGCCACTCGTCGCCCCGGGGGTTGAGCACGGCGGTGAGCCGAAGCTCGGTGTCGTGGGCGAAGCGGTAGCGGGTGCCGTCCGGGTCGGTCCTGGCACTGGGCAGGTCGAACGCGCCGTACTCGAACGCGGTGGTGGAGCCGCCCGCGTCGCGGTGCTCCGTGAGGTTGCCCTCCGCGTCGTACGCCCACGTCTCACGGGTGCCGTCGGCGTTCTTCCGCCACAGCAGCAGGCCCTCGGGGCTCCAGCCCTGGCGGACGGTCCCGCCGACCGGGTCCTCGATGCGCACGACCCGGCCGCACGCGTCCCTGTCCACGGTCACGACGCTGCCGCGCGGATCGACCGCCCGCAGCACCAGCCCGGCCCCGTCGGTCTCGAACCGGAAGGTGTTGCCGAGCGCGTCGGTCTGGGAGATCCGGTTCCCGCGCTCGTCGTACGTGTACGAACTCACCGCGCCGAGCGGATCGGTGCTGGTGAGCAGGTTGCCCCGCTCGTCGTACGCGCACGCCCAGCGTGATCCGTCGGCCTCCGTGAGGGTGACCGGCAGCAGGCCTTCGCCGTACTCGACGTGCACGGTGGTGCCGTCCGGGCGGTCCATGCGCACCGGCTGTCCGTGCCGGTCGAGGGTGAAGCGGGTCGTGCGGCCCAGCTCGTCGGTGCGGGAGAGCAGCCGCCCGAAGGCGTCGCGCTCGGTGTGCACGGAGAAGCCCAACGGGTCCACGACACGAGCGAGATGGAGCCGCTCGTCGTAGTGGTACTCGGTGGTGTGGCCGAGCGAGTCGGTGTAGCGCGTGACCCGGTGCTCGGGGTCGTACCGGATGGTGCAGCTGAGCGCGGAGTCGGCGCCCTCACCGCGTACGCAGCGGTCCTCGTCGTCGTAGGTGAAGCGGAACCAGGAGCCGTTGCGGTCGGTCCAGGAAGTGACGCGGGCGAGCTCGTCGTAGGTGAGCTCGAAGGGCAGCCCGGAGGAGTTGTACACCTCGCTGAGGTTGCCGTCGGCGTCGTAGCGGTAGCGCAGCAGAGTGGTGCCGTCGGGGCCTGCTTCGGCGTCGCGCAGGCGTAGTGCGGTGACGCGGTCTTCCTGGGTGTCGACGTCGATGTGGTAGCCGCCGCAGTGGCGTACGGCCATGGGGGTGCCGTCGGTGGTGCGGTCGACGTCGATGCGGTGGCCGTTGCGGTCGGTGATCGCGGCCAGCGGCATGGTGAACGCCTCGTCGGCGGCCGCGGTGCGGCGGGTGGGGGCGAAGTGGCGGGTGAGGCCGGTGGTGGGGTCGGTGACGCGGATGGGGGCGCCGGGGGCGCCGTCCCAGTCCAGGGGCCACCGGGGGCCTTCCAGGGGCATGACCGAGGCGCCGGGCGCGGGCACCGGGTAGATGAGGATCATGCCGTCCTCGGTGGCGAACAGGGCTCCCTCGGCGTCGAGTTCGAGGCGCTCGTCCAGGGTGGAGGCCCAGGACGGGCCGAAGGAGCGGCCGTACGCGTACGTCGAGAGGTGGGTGCGGCGCAGGATCAGCGGGAGCAGACCCGGCAGGTCGACGTCGGTCTTCTCCATGAGCATTTCGCCGGAGACCATGTCGATGGGGTCGCCGTTCTTGCAGCGGCCCTTGGCGGGCTTGCTGGTGGCCATGTCGTCGGCGCCGCGCCGCAGGCCGTTCTTGAGGCCCTTGCCCATCCCCTTGAGGCCCTTCATGCCCTTGGCGAGCTTGGCGCCGGTGGAGATGGCCTTGGCCCCGGGGATGCAGTCGAGCGCGGCGAAGGCCACGTCCATCAGGCCTGCTTCGCCTTTTTGGTATTTGTTGAGGGTGTCGGCGAGGACGATGGCCCCGGCGATGATGACGATCGCGGCGAGGATGGGTCCGCCGACGATCATCGCGATGATGCCGACGACGGCGACGACGACCTTGCAGACGGCGATGATGGTGTCCCAGTTGTCGGTGACCCAGTCGCCGATCTCCTCCCACCACTTGCGGTTCGGGATGCCCGCGTCGGACGCTTCGTCGATCTTCCGCTTGGCCGTCCCGGCGGCCTCCTCGCGCATCTTGCGGGCGTCGGCGGCCATCTTCTTCGCCGCGTCCAGCGCGCTCTGCGCGGAGGTGACGTCGGACTGGGCGGACTTCTGGGCGTTCTCGGCGGAGGTCGCGTTGCGGGTGGCCGCCCTGACCTTGTCCGGGTCGGGCTTGGGTACGTCCTTGCCGCCGCCCGGGCCTTTGCCGCCGTCCTCCTTGTACTTGTCGGCTTCCTTGCCCGCCTTCTCCATCCATGAGTCGGCCGAGGTGAGGCGGGACTTGGCGGAGGACAGGTCGGCCTGGGCCTCGCGGCCCTTGATGAGCGCCTTGTCGGCGAGGAACTGGGCGCGCTCCAGCTCCGGCCAGTAGGCGGCGAGGGCGTCGCCCGCCATCCCGTAGGACTTCTTGAGCTTCTTCAGCTTGTCCGGGGCCTTCTCGAACTTCTCGGTGAAGGCCTCGGCGGTCTTGCCCGCCCACCGCAAGATGGCGTCCTCGCCCGCCATCCCCTTGATGTCCCGCAGCACCTTGCCGACATCGTCGGAGAAGTCATGCAGGTCCTTGGCGAGCTTGCGGACCCGGTCCGGATCGCCGGGGGTCGGGTCCTTGTCCAGATCCAGAACGTGCCAGTCCCGTGGACGATTCCCCGCCATACCGCAACCCCCGTCGCGTACATCTCACCCAAGCAACCCGCTGAACCTACCTCACCCCAACGCGGCCCCCACGATGCGCTCGGCCACCGGATTCATGCCGTGCCCCTTCGCGTCGGTCGCGTTGACCGAGTAGACGAGGGTCCGGGATCCGTCCTCGGTCGTGGCGATGATGTTCGTGTAGCCGTAGCGGGAGCCGGTCTTGCCCCAGAACCCCTTGCCGCCGATCTTTATGTACTGCGGTCCACCACCGAAGGTCGCCTCAGGGACGCCCGGCGCGAGGCGGGGCAGCGTGAACATCTCCCTCAACTGCGACCGCGGCACGGTCTCTCCGCCGAACAGTGACCGCGTGAAGGTCTCCAGGTCGGCCGTGGAGGAGATCATGTCGCCCGCCGCGAAGCGGTCGAACTGGTTCCACTCGGTGACGTCGACCAGCCGGGTCGTCCCGTCCGGCCGCTCCCTCTTCTGGTAGCCGCGGTTGTGCGGTCCGCGGATGCGGAGGTCGGTGCCGGGGAAGTACGTGGCACGCATGTGCAGTGGCTTGAAGATCCGCTCACGGGCCTGATGGGCGTACGAGTCTCCGGTGACGCGCTCGATCAGCAGGCCGAGCACGGTGTAGCCGATGTTGCGGTAGTGCTGCTCGTCGCCCGGGGCGTGCTCGGGTCCCTTGGCGATGGCGGAGTCGACGACGGTCCGTGGGTCCAACGTGTCGTAGCGGTGGGCGTATTCGTCGTCGAAGCCGTCGCCGTACGGGAGGCCGCTGGTGTAGTTGAGGAGGCTGCGGACGGGGATGGGGGCGAATTCTTCCGCCTTCGTCTTTTCGAACAGGTCCGGCATGTAGTGCTGCACCGGCTTGTCGAGGTCGAGCTCGCCCTCGGCGGCCAGCTGCAGCGCCACGGCCGCGGTCACGATCTTGGTCACGGACCCGGCGCGGAACCGTCCGTTCGGGTCGGCCTTGCGGTGCGTGACCAGGTCGTGGACGCCGGAACTGCCGCGCCAGGTGCCGTGCGTGCCGCCGACGCGGACGAGAGCGGCGGTCGCGTCGGCGTTCGGCAGTCCGCTGATCGCCTCACGCAGGGCTTTGCCGTCGGGTCTGGCCGAGGGGGCTTCGACGGCCGCTCCGGGCGTCGGTGCGTGCGCGAGGGCGGGGGCGGCCGCGGCACCGGTGAGGGCGAGGGCGAGGGCGGCGACGAGCGCGGCGCGGGCTGGGACCTTCACGGTGGCTCCTGGGACGGTCTCGGTGGGGCGACGGGGCGCGGTGGGATGCCGCCGATGTGTGGTGCTCTCAGTCTGGTGATCACGGAGGCGGGGCGGATCATCCGTGGGGAGGGCGGCGCCCCGGGTTGCCATCGGGGCCAACGAGCCTGAGAAGACGGGGGAGTCGGCGGGGTTTCCCCTAGGGGGTCCCGTCCGCCGTCAATAGTCCCTCCCGCTCCAGGAGGCCCTTCATCGACTCGGCGGCGCGGACGGCCGCGTCGCCGCAGCAGTTGTTGAACAGGACGTGGACCTCCTCGGCCCGCTCGGCCATGGCGCGGACGCGGGGGAGCCACTCGGAGAGTTCCGCCGCCGTGTACGTGTGGCGGAAGCGGTCCTCCTTGGAACCGGTGCCCCAGGCGGGGCTCCTGCCGTGGAAGCGGACCACCGCGTGCCGCCGCGCGGCGACCGGGGTGGCAGGGGGCAGGGAGCCCAGCAGGCCCTGGGCCACGTCCACCGCGACGGCGGCGGCGTCCAGCCGTGTCAGGAGCGCCGCCGTGTTGGCCCGATGGTCCGCGCGCCACCAGTCGGGGTGCCGGAACTCCACCGCCACCGGCCAGCCCGAGGTGCGTTCCGCGCACTCGGCGAGGAAGCGCTCCGCCCGCGCGCCGGGGGCGAACCACGGCGGGAACTGGAACAACAGGGTCCCTAACCGGCCGGCCGCACACAACGGCTCGACCGCTTCGGCGAAGCGCTTCCACACCTCGTCGAGCAGCGCGGGCCCCGACGGCCGGTCACGCAGGTCGGGCGGCAGCGCGGCCTGCCGGGTCGGATGGCCGGTGAGCAGGGAGAACGCCTTCACGTCGAAGCGGAAGCCGTCCGGTGTGCGGTCCGCCCACAACTGGCAGTTGCGGCTGCCCGGCAGCGCGTAATAGCTCGCGTCGACCTCGACCAGCGGGAAACGCCCGGCGTAGTGCCGCAGCCGCCCCTCGGCGTCCTTGTACCCCCGCGGATACCAGCCACTGGCCAGCAGCGCGCGGTCCGTCCACGAACAGGTCCCCACCAGAATCTCGCCGATCTCATCCATCCGGCGCGGGTACCCCGATGGTTCAGCTGGTGCGCAGCGCACCCAGGACGTCGATGCGGTTGGTGGTGATCGCGTCGACGCCCGCGTCGATCAGACGGCGCATCGAGCGGCGGGTGTCGGGCGTCCACGCCGAGACGAGGAAGCCCTCGCGGTGCACGCGGAGGACGAGTTCGCGGTCGACCAGCGGAAAGCGGTAGTTGAGCCAGCGCGGCTTCACCGCGTCGAGGAGCACACGGCGGGGCGGGGCCAGGGTCGTCCAGGTCAGCGCGGTCTCCGCGGCGGGATCGGCGTCGCGCAGGGCGAGCATCGTCTGCCCGCCCGCGCAGTAGTACACACGCTCGGCCGCCCCGCACTCCGCGACGACTCCGACGACCGTACGTACGGCGTCGTGCGTCGCACCCGGCAGGTCGATCATGACCCGGTGCCCCTCCGTGGCCGCGAGGGCCGCTTCGAGCGTCGGCACTCCGCCTTCGGTGAGGCCGTCCAGCTCGGCGCGGGACAGGGCGCCGAGCGGACGCTCGTACCCCCACAGGCGCTTGAGCGTCGAGTCGTGCAGCAGTACGGGTACGCCGTCGCCGCTCAGACGGACGTCGATCTCCACCACGTCCGCGCCCCGTTCGAACGCGGAGCGCAGGGACGGGACGGTGTTCTCGCGGACGCGGTAGGGATCGCCTCGGTGGGCCACAGCTGTCACGGTGCGCATGGCCCCATTGTGGAGCCGTGCCGGGTTACGGGGCGAGCCACGTCTCCGTGTACGTGTCGATCTCGGCGGCGATCCGCGCCTTGCCTGCCGGGTCGAGGAAGGAGGCCTCCACGGCGTTCTTCGCGAGGGCCGCGATGCCGCGCTCGTCGAGGTCGAGGAGGCGCGCCGCCACCGCGTACTCGGCGTTGAGGTCGGTGCCGAACATCGGCGGGTCGTCGGAGTTGATCGTCACGATCACCCCGGCCTCGACGAACTGCTTGAGCGGGTGCTCGTCGAGGGTGCGCACCGCGCGCGTCGCGATGTT
Organism: Streptomyces sp. NPDC003379; assembly: GCF_053589195.1. Classification (NCBI taxonomy): domain Bacteria; kingdom Bacillati; phylum Actinomycetota; class Actinomycetes; order Kitasatosporales; family Streptomycetaceae; genus Streptomyces; species Streptomyces sp. NPDC003379. The sequence continues at coordinate 167,744 of NZ_JBSFRK010000006.1, forward strand.
CGAGGTCGGGCAGACCTCCAGCGGGATCCGGTGCTCGGCGAGGTGGGCGAGCAGCTTCGGGTCCCGGGCGGAGGTGGTGCCGTGGCCGATGCGCTCGGCGCCCAGGTGGACCAGGGCGTCCCAGACGGTCTCGGGGCCGGTCGTCTCGCCCGCGTGCGGCACCGAGTGCAGTCCGGCCGCGATGGCCCGGTCGAAGTAGGGCTTGAACTGCGGGCGCGGCACGCCGATCTCGGGGCCGCCGAGCCCGAAGGAGACCAGGCCCTCGGGGCGCAGCTTGTCGGTGGTGGCGAGCCGGAGCGTCTCCTCGGCCGACATGAGCCCGGCCTCGCCCGGGATGTCGAAGCACCAGCGCAGTACGGTGCCGAACTCCTCCTCGGCGGCCCTGCGGGCGTCCTCGATGGCGTCCATGAAGGCGCGGTCGTCGATGCCGCGGCGGACGGAGGAGTACGGGGTGATGGTCAGCTCGGCGTAGCGCACGTTCTGCCGCGCCATGTCGCGGGCCACCTCGTAGGTGAGCAGGCGTACGTCGTCCGGGGTGCGGATCAGGTCCACGACGGACAGATAGACCTTGATGAAGTGCGCGAAGTCCGTGAACGTGAAGTAGTCGGCGAGCGCCTCGGGGTCGGTCGGCACCGCGGAGTCGGGGTGCCGGGCGGCCAGCTCCGAGACGATGCGGGGGGAAGCCGAACCGACGTGGTGCACGTGCAGTTCCGCCTTGGGCAGCCCGGCGATGAAGGCGTGCGTATCTCTGGCTGTCGCGGCTGCGGGCTGCTGCTCGGTCACGGTTTCCTCCCCAGGAACGGACTTGATCGGCTGATCGACGGGTCGGGGATCATCGTAGGCCGCGGTCGGCGCGGGCAAATCGGGGGCCGTAGCATGACGGAACGTAGGGAAGAGGTGACCGTCATGCCCGCCGGATCTGAGGACGGCGCGCCGGAGGAGCGGGACCCGTGGGCTCCGCCGCCGGAGGACGCGGTGCCGCTGGTACCGCCGGAGAAGCAGGGGCCTTGGGCCTCGCCGGTGGCTGGGCCGTCTGCGCCTGTGCCTCCGCCAGCGCCTCCGCCAGTGCCTCCGGCCGGTCGGCCTGGGCCGCCGGGAGAGCCGGTGCCGCCGCCTCCGCTTTCGCCGGACGGGCCGGGGCGGATGCCTTATGGGTACGAGGGTTACGCGGGGCAGCCGGGGCACCCGGGATACGCGAACGGATACGCGAACCATCAGGGACATCAGGGCTATCCGAGCTACCCGAGCTACCCGAGCTACCCGGGCTATCCGGGTCACCCGGCACAGGGGATGCCTGGTTACGGCTGGCCCGCCATGCCGATGACGCCCGCGAACGGCATGGGCGTCGCCGGGCTGATCCTCGGGGTCATCGCGACGGTCGGCTTCTGCCTGTGGCCGCTGGCCGTCGTGCTCGGCATCCTCGCGGTGATCTTCGGCGCGGTGGGGCGCGCGAGGGCGCGGCGCGGCGAGGCGACGAACGGGGGACAGGCACTGGCGGGCATCATCTGCGGGACGGTCGGCATCGTGCTGGGCGTGGCCCTGCTGGTGGTCCTGATCGTGATGCCGGACGACGAGACGAACGCGGGGGCTGCGCTGCCGGAGTGCGCGACAGCGCAGCCCGACTGCTATTCGGTGCGCAACGCCGTGGCGGTTCGGGCCCTGGCGGCCCAGCCGGCGGGCAGCAGCGCACCCAGGGTGGCGATGAGCAGGCCACCGAGCGCGAGCGCGAGCAGTTCGGCCCCGTCGTAGACGGCGATGACGGCATCGGGCAGGCGCAGCCCCACGCTGTCACCCATCGCGGGCATGACCCAGCCGTGCAGAGCCACGCCGAGCGGCACGCCCAAGGCGCCCGCGCCGAGGCCGGTCACGACGACCGAGGTCAGGACCATCGCGACGGTCTGCCGGGGCGTCATGCCGAGCGCCTTGTGCACACCGATCTCCCGGACGCGCTCGCGCGTGTCGAGCAGTACGCCGTTCAGCACGCCGAGCGCGGCGACGGCGACGAGCATCAGCGTGAGGATCACGGACAGCGCGTTGAGCGTGACGACCATCTCGCTGCCGGCGTCGAGCCCGCCGACCTGAGCGGCGGCCCCCAGTGACGCCAGGTCCCTGTTCAGCGCGTCGACGTAGCCGTCCACGTCGGTGCCCGGTGTGACCGCGATGTGATGGCTCGTCTCCGTCAGGTCGGGCCGTGCGGCCGCGAGGGCCGAGGTGTCGGTGAAGACCTGCATGCCGTCGTTATGGGGGTCGAGGACCTCACCGACGATCCGGACCGTGACCGGCTCGGCCAGGCCGTTCAGGGTGACGGTGTCGCCGACGCGGGTGCCGGTGGCGGCCAGGAAGGGGGTCGGGACCACGGCCTCGCCGGGCCTGTCGATCCAGCGGCCCGACACCATGGTGTAGCCGCCCCAGGAGGCGTCACCGGTGAAGGCGATCACGTCGACGGTGCCGGTCACGCCGGACACGGTCGCCCGTACCGTCGCGGCGCTGTAGTGCTTGCCGGTTCCGGTGGCGGCCTCGACGGCCGCGGCGACCGCGGCGGGATCGGCCCCGTCCCCGGTCCGCTTATCGGAGCCGGGGCCTGCGCCGGGTCCTCGGGGTCCTCGGGGCCCGAAGTCCGGCAAGGGCGCGGGCACGACGACATCGGCGGCGTCGTGGGCCTTCGCTTTCATCACCTGGCCGAGCGAGGCGCCCATCCCCACGGTGAACGTGACGGCGATGGCACCGAACAGGATCGCCGTGCCCATGGCCAGCGCGCGGGCGGGCCGCGCGAAGGGCCGGGCCAGGCCCAGGGCGACCGGCCGCGGCAACGGCAGCCGTCCGGCCAGGCGGGCCGCCCACCGGCCGTGCCCCGCCGAAGCGGTACGCCCGACGGCGAGCGCGTCGACCGTACGCAGCCGGCCGGCCCGCCAGGCACTCGCCCACGCCGTCGCCGCCACCAGGCCGAGTACCCCGGCGATCACCGCCAGGTCGACCCAGGGGGCGACGGCCAGGGACGAGGAGCCGTAGACCTCCCCGGTCTCGGCCAGTACGGGGACGGCGAGCAGATGGCCGGCGAGGACACCGAGGGCCGTGCCGGCGGCGGCCGGGATCAGCGCCTGGCCCACGTAGGCCCGCACGACCTGGGCCGGGGTGAAACCGACGGCCTTGAGGACGCCGATGCGGCGCGTCCCCGTGCCGACGGCCGACGCGACGACGTTGCCGACGATGAGCACCGACATGACCAGGCCCAGGGCGCCGAACGCGATGAGGAACGGGACGTAGAGGGCGGTGTCGCGCTCGGCGGACGTCTTGACGGTGAGCCATGACTGTTCGCCGACGGCCGCTCCCGGCGGCAGGGACTCCGTCACGGCCTCGCGGCCCGCGGTGATGCGCGCGGCGGTGCCCGCGCCGGTGAAGCGGTAGAGCATCTGGTGGCCGCCGCCGCCGGGCGCGGTGAGCGCCGCCATCTGGGACGGAACCACCCAGGCGTCGGCGGTCCGCGTGACCGAGCGGGCCACACCGACCACCGTCAGCGTCGGACCGCCGGACAGATCGGGGAAGGCGATCTCCATGCCCATGGTCGGGAAGAGCGAGGAGTCGGCGGACAGCGCGATCTCGCCGGAGCGCGTGGGCCACCGCCCGTCGAGCAGTGTCACCTCGTCCACGTCCCGGCCGGGATCGCCCCGCCCGACCACGGTCATCGGCCACCCGGGTCTGCCGTCCACCCGCGGGGTGACCGTCGCCGTGCGGAACGGCCCGGCCGCACCGCTCACCCCTTCGGCGTCCTTGGACTTCGCCAGCTGCCCGGCAGTCACCTTGCCCGCGTCGAACTGCACGGACAGATGCGCGCCGTGCTGCTCGGCGAAGGCGTCGGCGAAGGGCGCGCCGGAGACCACGAGCAGCGATCCGCAGAGGATGGAGGCGGCCACCGCCATCATCGTGGCGAGCCCGATCACCAGCGTCTGCACCCGGCGCCGTCCCACCCCCGATCGCACCACCTTGCCCAGCGCGCTCATCGGACGGCCTCCGACGTGACGGCCTCCGCCTGCGACCGGACGTCCTCGGTGATCCGGCCGTCGGCGATCCGGACCGTACGGTTCGTGCAGGACCGGGCCAGGGCGAGGTCGTGGGTGACCACGACGATGGTCTGGCCCTCGGCGTTGAGGTCGGCGAGCAGCCTGCTGACGTCCCGTCCGGCGGCCGTGTCCAGGGCGCCGGTCGGCTCGTCGGCCAGGAGCAGCGCGGGCCGGTTCATCAACGCCCGGGCCACCGCGACGCGCTGCCGCTCGCCGCCGGACAGCCGCCCCGGGTACGCGCGGGCGTGCCGGTCGATGGCGAGGAGCTCCAGGAGTTCCGCCGTCCGGCGGTTCGCCTCGCCACGTGCCATACCCGCCAGGCGTGCGGGCAGGGCGACATTGTCGGCGACGGTCAGATCGTCGAGCAGGTTGAAGAACTGGAAGACCATGCCGACCTTGGACCGCCGGTAGAGCGCGGACCCGGCTTCGCCCAGCTGGTCCACCCGTACCCCGTCCACGGTGACGGTCCCCGTATCGGGCCGGTCCAGGCCCGCGATCAGATGGAGCAGCGTGGACTTGCCGCTGCCGGAAGGGCCGAGGATCGCGACGGCCTCGCCGGGCCGCACGGTCAGCGACACCTCGTGCAGGGCGGGCGGGCCGTCGTCGTATCGGCGGCTCACCTCGCGCAGTTCGATCACCGGCACGGTCATGAAAGCTCCTCGGGGACGGGCAGCAGGGGCAGTTGGGCTGCGTGAACGCTAGGAGCGGGCCCGGCCCGCACGCGTCGCCCGCCCGGACCCATCGCGGTACCGCGCCGGGATGAGCCCCGGAAACGTCATCCCTGCGATGTAGGCGAGTGATGTATCCGGTGCCGTCGAAATGACCACCGGGACCGATTCCGTGGGTCCGCGCGGCGGCGACAATGAACCGGTGACGGACGTACGTACGACGCTGGACCGGCTGCGGGAGACCGCCCGCCGGGCGGTCCGCGACGCCGGGCTTCCGAGCGGCCCACCGCTGCGGCCCACCCGGCGCGCCTGGCACTTCGACGCGCTGGTGGCACTGGCACTCGGGATCACCACCGTCTACTACGGCATCGACAACGCCGGCAACGTCGTGGTGCGCGAGATCGCGCCCGGCGTGGAGCACGTCGTGCCGCGCCCGGCAGGACCCGGCGGCCTGGCCCTCATGGTGACCCTCGCGGCCATCGCCTCCGGAGCCCTGGCGCTGCGCCGCCGCTACCCGCTCGCCGTGCTGTGCGTCGTGACTGCCGCGACACTGGCGACACCGCCGAGCGTCATGCGGCTGACCTTCTACGCGTTCGTCATCGCGGTCTACAGCGCCGCCGTGTACAGCCCGTACCGGGTGGCGACCCTGGCGGCGCTGCCGGTGTCGGTCGTCCTGATCGGCACGTCGGGGAACTCGGTGACACCCATCGTCCCCAACCAGTACATCGCCCTGCTGATCCTGGTCCCGATGGCCGTGGCCGCCGTCGGCCTGCGTACCTGGAAACTCCGCACCGACCAGGGCCGCACCCGGCTCTCCGCCCTGGAGCGCGAGCAGGCCGACGCGCTGCGCCGGGCGGTCGAGCAGGAGCGGGCCAGGATCGCCCGCGAACTGCACGACGTCGTCACGCACAACGTCAGCGTGATGATCATTCAGGCGGGCGCCGCCCGCAAGATCATGAAGACCTCCCCCGAGCAGGCCGGTGAGGCGCTGCTCGCCGTCGAGGCGGGCGGGCGAGCGGCCATGACCGAGCTGCGCCACGTCATGGGACTGCTCACCATGGCCGACGGGGGCGAGGGGACGGACGACGGCGCGGATCCGGCGGATACGGCGGCGGAGCTGGCCCCGCAACCCGGCCTGGACCAGCTGGAAACGCTGGTCGGACGGGTCCGGGACACCGGACTGCCCGTCGGCCTGACCGTGACCGGTCCGCCCCGCCCCCTCCCGCCCGGCCTCGAACTCGCCGCCTACCGCGTGGTCCAGGAAGCCCTGACCAACACCGTGAAGCACGCGTCGGGTGCCACCGCCGCCGTGAGCGTCGAGTACGGTCCGGAGCGGCTCCGGGTGGAAGTCACCGACACCGGGGGACACCCGGGCGCGGACGCGCCCACCGGAAACGGCCGGGGCCTGATCGGCCTGCGCGAACGCCTCGCCGTCCACGACGGAACCCTGAACACCGGCCGGCGCCTGACCGGCGGCTACCGTGTGGAGGCGCTGATCCCCTTGGAGACACCGTGACCGAGCCGCCGCCGCGTGTGCTCCTCGCCGACGACCAGACGCTGGTCCGCACCGGATTCCGGCTGATCCTCGGCGCGGACGGCATCGACGTCGTCGCCGAGGCGACCAACGGTGCCGAAGCGGTCGAAGCGGCCCGCCGCACACGGCCCGACGTGGTCCTGATGGACGTCCGGATGCCCGAGATGGACGGCCTGGAGGCCGCTCGTCGCATCCTCACCGGCGCCCGCGACACACCCCGCGTCATCATCCTGACCACCTTCGACCTCGACCGGTACGTCTACGCGGCACTCTCCGCCGGAGCCAGCGGCTTCCTCCTCAAGGACGTCACCCCCGAGCACCTGACGGCGGCCGTCCGCACGGTCCGTACCGGCGACGCTCTCCTCGCCCCCGCCATCACGCGCCGCCTCGTGCAGCGGTTCACGCAGCGCGGCGGCGACACCGCGGCCCTCCACCGTGACCTCGCCTCGCTCACCCCGCGCGAACTGGAGGTCCTCGGCCTGCTGGCCCGAGGACTGAGCAACGCCGAACTGGCCGCCCGCCTCCACCTGGCCGAGGCGACCGTCAAGACGCACGTCGCCCGCATCCTCGCCAAACTCGGACTCCGCGACCGTGTCCAGGCGGTCATCGTCGCCTATGAGACGGGCCTGGTCAGCGCCGGCGAGGTCACCTACGCACGCGAGTCCGGCACGCACCACTGACACTCCGTCCTGGCTTTTCGCGGACGACTCGACACCTGGTCGACAGATTCCGTCGCGTAACCAAAAGGCAACAACGGAATCACTTGTTGGACTACCACTGCTCTGTCAGGATCGGCACTCAAATCGATCTGGAGCTACGCCGACCCCCGCGGGACGGGGAGGGCGGCGGAGGAGAGCGTCATGCACAAATTCCAGGCGCGGGACCACTTCGCGGACGGCGCGCAGTACATCGCCGGGCGGCTGACCAAGGGCACCTCGGGCCGGACCCACGCGGTCGTGGACCCCGCCACCGCCGACGAGGTCCTCTCGTACGAACTGGCCGGAAGAGACGACGTCGACGCCGCCGTCGCCGCGGCGGCCGAGGCGTTCCCCGGCTGGGCCGGCGCCACCCCGGGCGAGCGCTCCGACGCCATGCACCGCTTCGCGGGCGTACTGGCCGACCGCGCCGAGGAGTTCGCGCAGGCGGAGTCGGTGCAGTGCGGCAAGCCGATCAAGCTGAGCCGGGAGTTCGACGTCCCCGGGACGGTCGACAACACCGCGTTCTTCGCGGGCGCGGCCCGGCATCTCCAGGGCCAGTCGGCCGGGGAGTACACCGGGGACCACACGTCGTACGTACGCCGTGAGCCCATCGGTGTCGTCGGGTCCATCGCGCCCTGGAACTACCCGCTCCAGATGGCCGCCTGGAAGGTCCTGCCGGCGATCGCGGCCGGCAACACCATCGTGCTGAAGCCCGCCGAGCTGACCCCCTTCACCTCGCTCCTCTTCGCGCAGGCCGCCACCGAGGCCGGAATCCCGGACGGCGTCGTCAACATCGTCACGGGCGCCGGGCGCGACGCCGGTGAGCATCTCGTCGGGCACCCCGACGTCGCGATGACGTCCTTCACCGGGTCCACCGGGGTCGGCAAGCGCGTCGCCGAGATCGCCACCGCCACCGTCAAGCGGCTGCACCTGGAGCTCGGCGGCAAGGCCCCCTTCGTCGTGTTCGACGACGCCGACCTCGACGCCGCCGTGCACGGCGCGGTCGCCGGCTCGCTCATCAACTCGGGGCAGGACTGCACGGCCGCCACGCGCGCGTACGTCCAGCGTCCGCTGTACGACGCCTTCGTGGAGGGCGTCGCCGACCTCATGGAGAGCGTGCGGCTCGGCGACCCCTTCGACCCGAGCACCGACATGGGGCCGCTCATCTCGCACGTGCACCGCGACCGCGTCGCCGGTTTCGTCGACCGGGCACGCTCCTACGCGCGCGTGGTGACCGGCGGCGAGGCGCTCACGCACCCGGGCGCCTTCTACAAGCCCACCCTCATCGCGGACGCCGCGCAGGACAGCGAGATCGTGCAGTCCGAGATCTTCGGGCCCGTCCTCGTCGTACTGCCCTTCGACAGCGACGACGAGGGCATCCGCCTCGCCAACGACACCCCCTACGGGCTCGCCGCCTCCGCCTGGAGCCGCGACGTGTACCGGGCGGGCCGCGCGACCCGCGAGATCAAGGCCGGGTGCGTGTGGGTCAACGACCACATCCCGATCCTCAGCGAGATGCCGCACGGCGGCTACAAGGCGTCCGGCTACGGCAAGGACATGTCCGCGTACTCATTCGAGGAGTACACGCAGGTCAAGCACGTCATGTTCGACAACACCGCGGTGGTCCGCAAGGACTGGCACCGCACGATCTTCGGGGACCGATAGCCCACAGGCCCACCGGCCACAGGCCGCATGACCAGCGGCCGCCTTCCTCCCGAAAGGGCAACCACGCGCATGGAGCAGTACGAGCCAGACCCCCTCTCCCCGGCCCAACTGGCCGCCATGCACCGCGGCATGAGGAACGGCAGGGCATCCCTGACCCGCCGTTCCCTGCTGCGCGCCTCCACGAGCGGCGCGCTCGCCGTCGGCGGCCTCGGCGCCCTGAGCGCCTGCGGTATCCCCGCGGCCGGCAAGGGCCAGGGCGACGTCTCGTCCGAGGACCACTCGGCCGAGGAGAAGCGGATCACCTTCTCCAACTGGACCGAGTACATGGACGTCGACGAGAAGGACGAGAACAGGCGGCCCACCCTGGAGGCGTTCACGAAGCGCACCGGGATCACGGTCAAGTACACCGAGGACATCAACGACAACGTCGAGTTCTTCGGGAAGATCAAGCCGCAGCTCGCCGCGGGCCAGGAGACCGGCCGCGACCTCATCTGCGTCACTGACTGGCTCGCGGCCCGGCTCATCCGTTTCGGGTGGGTCCAGAAACTGGACCCGGCCAACCTGCCGCACGCGTACACCAACCTGTCGTCCCAGTTCCGCGACCCCGACTGGGACCCGGGCCGGGCCTACTCGTACCCCTGGACCGGCATCTCCACGGTCATCGCCTACAACAAGAAGGCGACGGGCGGGAAGAAGATCACCTCGGTGTCGGAGCTGCTGGAGGACCCGAAGCTGAAGGGGCGCGTCGGGTTCCTCTCCGAGATGCGCGACACCGTCGGCATGACGCTCATCGACATGGACAAGGACCCCGGGGACTTCACCGACGACGACTTCGACGCGGCCATCGCCCGCCTCCAGAAGGCCGTCGACAGGAAGCAGATCCGCCGCTTCACCGGCAACGACTACACCTCGGACCTCGCCAAGGGCGACATCGCGGCCTGCCTCGGCTGGGCCGGTGACATCGTGCAGCTCCAGGCCGACAACCCGGACATCGACTTCCACATCCCGGACCAGGGCTACATCACGTCCACGGACAACCTGCTCGTCCCCAACAAATCGCGGCACAAGTCCAACGCCGAGCGGCTCATCGACTACTACTACGAGCCGGAGCCGGCGGCCCGCCTCGCCGCGTACATCAACTACGTGTGTCCGGTGGACGGGGTGCGGGGCGCTCTCGCGAAGATCGACGCCGACGCCGCGTCGAATCCCTTGATCCTTCCCGACAAGGAGATGAAGGCGAAGTCCCGGGCGTTCCGCTCGCTGACTCCGAAGGAAGAGACCGCGTACGAGGAGAAGTTCGCGAAGCTCACGGGCGTGTAGCGGCCGCGCCGCTCCCTGTGCCCCTTTCAGAGGCGCCCTTGTCCCCCCTCGATTCCCCTGGACCCACCATGACGACTGTTCAAGAACACGGCGGCGACGTCCGTCTCACCGGGATCAGCAAGACGTACGGCTCCTTCACCGCCGTGCACCCGCTCGACCTCACCGTGCCGCAGGGCTCCTTCTTCGCGCTGCTCGGCGCGTCCGGCTGCGGCAAGACCACCACGCTCCGCATGATCGCCGGCCTGGAGGAGCCGAGCTCCGGCACGGTCCACCTCGGCGACCAGGACGTCACGGCCCTGCCGCCGTACAAGCGGCCCGTGAACACCGTCTTCCAGTCGTACGCGCTCTTCCCGCACCTGGACATCTTCGAGAACGTCGCCTTCGGCCTGCGCCGACGCGGCATCAAGTCGGTGAAGAGCCAGGTCGGCGAGATGCTCGACCTCGTGCAGCTCGGCGAGCAGGCCCGCAAGAAGCCGCACCAGCTCTCCGGCGGCCAGCAGCAGCGCGTCGCCGTCGCCCGCGCGCTCATCAACCACCCCAAGGTGCTCCTCCTCGACGAGCCGCTCGGCGCCCTCGACCTGAAGCTGCGCCGCCAGATGCAGCTGGAGCTCAAGCGCATCCAGACCGAGGTCGGCATCACCTTCGTGCACGTCACGCACGACCAGGAGGAGGCCATGACGATGGCCGACACCGTCGCCGTGATGAACGGCGGCCGCGTCGAACAGCTCGGCGCCCCCGCCGACCTCTACGAGAACCCGCGGACCACGTTCGTCGCCAACTTCCTCGGCACCTCCAACTTCATCGAGGCCGAGGTCGCCGCGGCGACCGGCGACGACCTGGTCCTCAAGGCGGGCGACTGCAAGCTGACGCTGCCCACCGCCCGATGTACCGGCCCCACCGCCACCGGCGGCAAGGTCCTGGTCGGCGTACGGCCCGAGAAGATCTCCCTCACGCACGCCGACGACGCGGGGCGGATACCGGAGGGCCGCAACCGCATCACCGGACGCATCGCCGACAGCAGCTTCATCGGCGTGTCGACGCAGTACGTCGTCCACAGCCCGGTCTGCCCCTCCTTCGAGGTGTACGCGCAGAACATCGAGCGCGACAGCCGCCTCACCCCGGGCGCCGAGGTCGTCCTGCACTGGAACCCCGCGCACACCTTCGGCCTCGATGCCGCACAGGACATCGAGGCGGGCGTCGAGAAGGTCGAGGAGGACGCCTCCGCATGACGACCGTCACCGACGCGCCGCCCCCCGAGGCGCCCGCCCCGGAGGAGACGCCCCCGCGCAAGATCCGCAGGCGCGGCCGCCTCGTCCCCTACTGGCTGCTGCTCCCCGGCATCCTCTGGCTGATCGTCTTCTTCGCGCTGCCGCTGGTCTACCAGGCGTCGACCTCCGTACAGACCGGCTCGCTCGAAGAGGGCTTCAAGGTCACCTGGCACTTCGCCACCTACTGGGACGCGCTGACCGACTACTGGCCGCAGTTCCTGCGCTCGGTGCTCTACGCCGGTGCCGCCACGGTCCTGTGTCTGCTCCTCGGCTATCCGCTCGCGTACCTCATCGCGTTCCGCGCGGGCCGCTGGCGCAACGTCATCCTCGTCCTGGTCATCGCCCCGTTCTTCACCAGCTTCCTCATCCGTACGCTGGCCTGGAAGACGATCCTCGCGGACGGCGGCCCCGTCGTGGGCGCCCTCAACTCCCTGCACGTCCTGGACGTCACCAGCTGGCTCGGCGTCACGGCGGGCGACCGGGTCCTCGCCACACCACTGGCGGTGATCTGCGGACTCACGTACAACTTCCTGCCGTTCATGATCCTGCCGCTCTACACCTCGCTGGAGCGCATCGACGGGCGGCTGCACGAGGCCGCCGGCGACCTCTACGCCAGACCGTCCACGACCTTCCGGAAGGTGACGTTCCCGCTCTCCATGCCGGGCGTCGTCTCCGGCACGCTGCTGACCTTCATCCCGGCGGCGGGCGACTACGTGAACGCGGATCTGCTCGGCTCGACCGACACCCGCATGGTCGGCAACGTCATCCAGACGCAGTTCCTGCGCATCCTGGACTATCCGACGGCGGCCGCCCTCTCCTTCATCCTCATGGCCGCCATCCTCTTCATGGTGACCTTCTACATCCGCAAGTCGGGGACGGAGGATCTCGTCTGATGGCCCTTGTACGCTGGCTGCGGCGCAATCTCGTCGTCATCGCGGGCCTGTGCACGCTCGCCTATCTGCTCCTGCCGAACGTCGTCGTCACGGTGTTCTCCTTCAACAAGCCGAAGGGGCGCTTCAATTACTCCTGGCAGGAATTCTCGCTCGACGCGTGGCAGAACCCCTGCGGCGTCGCCGACATGTGCGGATCGCTCTCCCTGAGCCTGCAGATCGCCACCTGGGCGACGATCGGCGCGACCGTGCTCGGCACGATGATCGCCTTCGCCCTCGTGCGCTACCGCTTCCGGGCGCGCGGCGCGATCAACTCGCTGATCTTCCTGCCGATGGCGATGCCCGAGGTCGTCATGGCCGCCTCGCTGCTCACGCTCTTCCTCAACATGGGCGCGCAGCTGGGCTTCTGGACGGTCCTCATCGCCCACATCATGTTCTGCCTCAGCTTCGTGGTGACCGCCGTCAAGGCGCGCGTCATGTCGATGGACCCCCGCCTGGAACAGGCCGCGCAGGACCTCTACGCCGGTCCCGTGCAGACCTTCCTGAGGGTCACGCTGCCGATCGCGGCGCCGGGGATCGCGGCGGGCGCGCTGCTCGCCTTCGCGCTCTCCTTCGACGATTTCATCATCACGAATTTCAACGCGGGCTCGACTGTGACGTTCCCCATGTTCGTCTGGGGATCGGCGCAGCGGGGCACGCCCGTTCAGATCAATGTGATCGGTACGGCGATGTTCCTCGTCGCGGTGCTGCTCGTACTGGCCGGAATGCTCATCGGCAAACGCCGCAACAAGCAAGCAAAATAGCGTTTCTACTGTCTCTGAAGACGCTTCGACTTCTCTGAAGGAGTGGAAATCATGGCCCCAAGCGCCATGACCCGCTGGACCAAGTCTCTCTCCGACGCCCAGCCGGTCTCGTACTGGCTGGACGACCCCGGCAGGCCCGCCCCCGAGCCCGCCCTCACCGGTGACGACCGCTGCGACCTCCTCGTCGTCGGCGGCGGCTACAGCGGGCTGTGGACCGCGCTCATCGCCAAGGAGCGCGACCCGCACCGCGAGGTGGTCCTCGTCGAGGGCCGGGAGGCGGGCTGGGCCGCCTCCGGCCGCAACGGCGGCTTCTGCGCCGCCTCCCTCACGCACGGCATCTTCAACGGCCTGTCCCGCTGGCCGGGCGAGATCGAGAAGCTGGAGGAGCTGGGCGCCCGCAACCTCGACGAGATCGAGGCGGCCGTCAAGCGGTACTCCATCGACTGCGACTTCGAGCGCACCGGCGAGATCGACGTCGCCACCGAGCCGCACCAGGTGGCCGAACTCCACGAGATGTACGAGGAGATGGCCGCCCACGGCCTGGCCGGGAGCACCGAACTCCTCGACGCGGACGCCGTACGCGAGCAGGTCGACTCGCCCACCTTCCTCGGCGGCCTCTGGGACCGCGACGGCGTCGCCATGCTGCACCCGGCGAAGCTGGCGTGGGGCCTGAAGCGGGCCTGCCTGGCGAAGGGCGTACGCGTGTACGAACACACGCCCGCCCTCGAACTGGCCTCGGCCGGGGCGGGGATGGCGATCCGCACGCCGTACGGCCGGGTCTTCGCCCGCCAGGTGGCGCTCGCCACGAACATCTTCCCCTCGCTGGTCAAGCGCATCCGCTCGTACACCGTCCCGGTCTACGACTACGCGCTGATGACGGAGCCCCTGACCGACGACCAGCTGGCCGCGATCGGCTGGCGGAACCGGCAGGGGCTCGGCGACAGCGCCAACCAGTTCCACTACTTCCGGCTCTCCGCCGACAACCGCGTCCTGTGGGGCGGCTACGACGCGATCTATCCGTTCGGCGGGAAGGTGCGCGCCGAGTACGACGACCGACCCGAGACGTACGCCAAGCTCGCCGGGCACTTCTTCACCTGCTTCCCGCAGCTGGAGGGGGTCCGCTTCACGCACGCGTGGGGCGGCGCGATCGACACGTGCTCACGGTTCTCGGCGTTCTTCGGCACGGCGTACAAGGGCCGCGTCGCGTATGCGGCGGGCTACACCGGTCTCGGTGTCGGGGCCACGCGGTTCGGCGCCGACGTCATGCTGGACCTGCTCTCCGGCGAGCGTACGGAACGTACGAGCCTGGAGATGGTCCGTACGAAGCCGCTGCCGTTCCCGCCGGAGCCGTTCGCCTGGACGGGTGTCGCGCTGACCAAGTGGTCGCTCGCGCGCTCCGACGCCAACGGCGGCAAGCGGAACCTCTGGCTCAAGACGATGGACAAGCTGGGCCTGGGCTTCGACAGCTGAACCGGAATCATTCGACAGCCGATCGGGGGCAAGTCGCACGAACCCGCGTAATGCCCCGCCTCCGAGCCCCTCTCACCTGTGACACGCACACGCGGCACACAGGAGAGGGAGGTCCGGCATGACTGGCTCAGGAGCGAGGTCGGCGGTCGAATGGCTCGCGTCGGTGGCGCCGGACCCGGACACCTGCCGCTGGGAGTGGGAGCGCGACCCGCGCGGCGTCGCGCTCCTGCCGGCGGGCCGGCGCTGGGACGTCCTGATCCTCCCCGGCGACCTCGGCCGCTCCACGCTCGACGTGCTGACCGACTGCGTCGACCGCCCCGGGCCGGTGCTCGCCGACTTCGGGGACTGCCGTACGGGGTTCTTCGTGCCGCCGGGCACGGCCGCCCGCTGGCTCGGCTCGGGCGTACGCGGCGTCGGCCGCGGCGCCTGGATCGTCGTGCCCTACCCGGGCCGGACCACGGGCGCCGTCCGCTGGCTGGTCCCCCCGGACGGCTCGGGCACCCTGACGGACCCCGTACTGCTCGAACTGGCGATGCACGAGGCGGCGGCAGGCCTCGCGCGCGAGGCCGGGGCCGGGGCCGCGGAGCTGTGAGCCGCTACTCCTCGGCCGGCTCCCTGCCGCCGCACCGCCCGACCACGCCCACCATCACCCGAAGCAGCATCCCGCACAGCAGCCAGGAGGCGACGACGTCCAGTGGCCAGTGGTACCCCTGCCGTACGAGGCCCAAGCCGACGGCGACGTTCAACAGCGCACACCCGATGAGCAGTGCACGCCGACCGCAAACACCCCGCAGCAGCGGAAGCAGAAGCAACGCGGCCGCTCCGTACGCGACGGCGGCCGTCGCCGCGTGCCCCGAGGGGTAGAAGCCGTCGTGACCGCCCATGCCCGGCGGTCCTGCCCGGTCGACGGCCGCCTTGAACGGGACGACGAGGGCGGGCACCAGGGCCATGGCGACGGCGGCGGCCACCGGGACCGGCCACCAGCGGAACGCACCGGCGCGACGCCCGCGCCAGGCCACGTACGCGAGGACGACGGCAAGGACCGGCCCGGCGACCGTGAGGTTGCCGAGATCGGCGAAGAACTCGGCGACGCGACCCGGCAGGCGGCTGCCCACGAGGGCCCGCCCCGCACGCTCGTCGGCCCGCCGCAGCGGCCCGTCGGCGACGACCTGCCAGGTGAGGAGCGCGAGAAGCAGCGCGCACAGGGGGAGGAGAAGGGGCGGCCGCCTCGGAACAGGGGGGGTGGTTCCGAGGCGGCCGAAAGGATCGGGTCGCCGCGCGCCCCGGGGGGTTTGGGGCGGGCGGCCATCCGATCGGTGAGGAGTTCCGGAGCCGGAAGCTCCGGGTGTGTGCGCGAGGGCACGGCCGGGGCGGGGCTGGGGAGGCTCCGCCCTGGTGTCGCCCACAGTCCCCTGTGGGCGGGGTGTTTCTCTCATCTGCAGAAACCGTACGGCAGGTGGTGGTGGCCAGAACAGGTACATCGGCAACCCGTCATGGGGCTCGCACACCTTCTTCACATGGCCTGACGGTCACCCCCCGGGCAGCCCCTCAGACGCCGGCGAAGGCGCCCTCGATGATGTCCAGGCCCTCGTTCAGCAGGTCGTCGCCGATGACCAGCGGCGGCAGGAAGCGCAGGACGTTGCCGTACGTGCCGCAGGTCAGGACCAGCAGGCCCTCCGCGTGGCACGCCTTGGCCAGCGCGGCGGTCGCCGCCGGGTTCGGCTCCTTGGTCGTACGGTCCTTGACCAGCTCGATGGCGATCATCGCGCCACGGCCGCGGATGTCGCCGATGATGTCGAACTTCTCGGCCATCGCGGTCAGGCGGGCCTTCATCGTCGACTCGATCGCCTTCGCCTTGGCGTTGAGGTCGAGCTCCTTCATCGTCTCGATGGCGCCGAGCGCACCGGCGCAGGCCACCGGGTTGCCGCCGTAGGTGCCGCCGAGGCCGCCCGCGTGCGGGGCGTCCATGATCTCGGCGCGGCCGGTGACGGCGGCGAGCGGCAGGCCGCCCGCGATGCCCTTGGCGGTGGTGATCAGGTCGGGGACGATGCCCTCGTCCTCGCAGGCGAACCACTGGCCGGTGCGGCAGAAGCCGGACTGGATCTCGTCCGCCACGAAGACGATGCCGTTGTCGTTCGCGAACTTCACGATCTCGGGCAGGAAGCCCTTCGCGGGCTCGATGAAGCCGCCCTCGCCGAGCACCGGCTCGATGATGATCGCGGCGACGTTCTCCGCGCCGACCTGCTTGCTGATCTGGTCGATGGCCTGCTTGGCGGCCTCGGGCCCGGCGTTCTCGGCGCCGGTCGGCCAGCGGTAGCCGTAGGCGACCGGGACGCGGTAGACCTCGGGGGCGAACGGGCCGAAGCCGTGCTTGTACGGCATGTTCTTGGCGGTCAGCGCCATCGTGAGGTTCGTACGGCCGTGGTAGCCGTGGTCGAAGACGACGACGGCCTGGCGCTTGGTGTACGCACGGGCGATCTTGACGGCGTTCTCGACGGCCTCGGCGCCGGAGTTGAACAGCGCCGACTTCTTCTCGTGGTCGCCCGGCGTCAGCTCGGCGAGGGCCTCGGCGACGGCCACGTACCCCTCGTACGGCGTGACCATGAAACACGTGTGCGTGAAGTCCTGGAGCTGCGCGGAGGCCCGGCGCACCACGGCCTCGGCGGAGGCGCCGACGGACGTCACGGCGATGCCGGAGCCGAAGTCGATCAGACGGTTGCCGTCGACGTCCTCGATGATGCCGCCGCCCGCGCGGGCGGTGAAGACGGGCAGCACGGAGCCCACGCCACCGGCGACCACGGCGGTACGTCGGGCCTGCAGCTCCTGCGACTTCGGACCGGGGATGGCGGTGACGAGGCGGCGCTCCTGCGGAAGTGCGCTCATGGGGGGCTCCTGGGGATGACTCGGGGGGCAATGCGGATGCTTCGCTGTTTTCTTCGCAGGTTAGGGGCGGGGCAAGGGTGCGGGCATGCTCCATCGGGGAGTCGTTCGGTGTGGCGGTTGTCCGTGATGGACATAGCCCCGGGCGCGTATGCCGGTGAACTGGCGGGGTCAGGGCACTAGATTGACCCGCGAAACAACAGATCGGCTGGTCAGGGGGCAAGGGGCATGGACTCCGACGGCACGCACGACGCTCGTGGCACGCACGCCACACCGGTGCCGCGTCCGGCGGCGCCTCCACCCGGCTCCCTCGCGCCGCAGACAGGGGCACCGCAAGCACCGGCAGGAGCACCGCAAGCACCCGCCGGGCTCCCGCCGAGGCCCGCGCAGGCCCCGGGCGCGCCGCCGCTGCCCGACGGCGCCGCCTTCCTCACCTGGCTGCGCACGCCCAGGCCCGCCGCGGCCCCCGGCATCTGGCGGTTCGGGCACAAGCCGCGGCCCGCGCAGGAGCCCGAGGTCGTGCCGACGCGGCAGCTGCTGACCGGGGCGCTGATCGCGTTCCTCGTGGGATGGCTGCTCTGGTCGCTGCTGTGGAACGGCTATCTCGGCGGGTGGTGGGTGCTGCCTCTGGAGCTGTTGCTGCCCGACTCCTGGATCTACACGGGCGACAGGGTCGGCAACGCCGTCGTCTGGTACATCTACTACACCCTCATCGCGCTCGCCCTCATGATCGCGGTCGGCAGACTCGGCCGCTGGGCCGAGGTCTGGCGGCGCTTCGTCGCCCCCCGCCTTCGCCGCCCCGAAGCGCCCCCGACGCCGCCCGCCCCCGAGGAGGACCCCGCCCACTGGCCCCAGCTGAGGGCCGCGGGCGCGGAGGCCGCAGCCGAGCGGCTGGCCGCCGACGCACGCGCCGGGCTGATGCGGGACGTGGACCACGCCCGGATCTCGCGGGCCTGGCGATCCGTGCGGGCAGGCCGCAGCCCGCTGGCCGTCTTCAGTGACGCGGTCGTCCGCGACGGGGCCCGCGCCTGCCCGCACCCCTCCGGGGACCGGGACCTGCCGGCGCGGGCCGCGCGCCACGACCTCGCCACGGCGCAGGTGCGCCTCGGGATGACGGCCGACGACCCGCGTAACCCGTACGCCTATCGGGGCACCGGGCTCGCGCTCGGACCCGACCTGATCGGCACCTCGCTGCTCGCCGTCGGGCCCGCCGGGTCGGGGAAGACCGGCCGCGTGGTGTGGCCGCTCGCCGAGTCGCTGTGCCTGGGCGCGCTCGCCGGGCGGGCCGCCGTGGTCGTCGTCGGGGCCGCGGGCGCGGGGCTCGGGCCCGCCGAGGACTACGACGTGGTGGTGCGGGTCGGCCACCCCGACTCCGAGTACGACCTCGACCTGTACGGCGGCACCAACGACCCCGACGAGGCCGCCGCCGTACTCGCCGAGGCCCTCGTCGGCGACCTCGTCGACCCGCACCCCAGCGGCGACAGCCGCCGCTCCACGACCTGCCTGGCCCAGCTCCTCGGCCCCTACTTCGCCGTCCACCGGCGCTTCCCGTCCGTGCCGGAGCTGCGCGCCCTGCTCGACGGTTCGGCCGGGCCGCTCGGCCTGCTGCGCCAGGCGCTGCGGGAGTCCGGGCAGGAGGCCATGCTGCGCGAACTCGACGCGCGCGAGCGGCAGGTGGGCCACCCCGGTGACCCGGGCGCGGTCCTCGCCGACCGCATCGCCCTGCTCGACCGCCCGGTCTTCGCGGCGTTCTTCGACACGTCGGGGCAGAGCACCCCGTTCTCGCTGCGGGCGCTCGACCACCCCGTACGGGTACGGGTCGACCTCCCCGAACGCGGCCACGCCGACGCCTCGCGCATCCTCGCCCGCCTCGTGCTCGCCCAGTTCACGGCGAGCGCCACCGTGCGCGAGGACCGCTCGCTCTTCGCCTGCCTCCTCCTGGACGACGCCTCCGGCACGGTCACCCCGGAGTCCGTACGCCGCGTCCAGCGCCTGCGGTCGGCCAACGCGGGCGTCGTCATGACCTTGCGTACGCTCGACGACGTACCCCGGCCGCTGCGCACCCCGCTGCTCGGCGCGATCGGCTGCCGCATGGCGCTCTCCGGTGTCACCCCGTGGGACGGGCAGGACTTCGCGGAGGTCTGGGGCAAGGAGTGGACCGAGGCGCGCGATGTCACCGACCGGCAGATCATCGCCGAGACCCCGCTCGGCAAAACGGTGCACATGCTGCGCCGTGTCATCACCGGCAACGCCCCGACCGCCCGCGCCGTCACCGTCCGCCAGGTCGAGCGCGAGCGCTGGTCGGCGTCGGAGCTGGCGCACGGCGTGCCGCCGGGGCACGCCGTGCTCTCCCTGACGGACGTACAAGGGGAGTACGCGCCGCCGCTCCTGGTCGATCTGCGAGGCTGACGCGTCCACAAGGGGCGGCGCCCGGCGCGCGCCCGGCGTCGTACATCCGGGGCAATCGGTCTTCTCCTCACCGTACGGTGAGGCAGAATCGACATAGGCCGTTCATACGGACCGGCCAAAAGATCCACATCCCGGCGCCCGGCCACCGGGCCTCGGCCCCTCGGGTCCGCCGGGAAGCCCCCGCCCCGCCTGCCGCAGACCTGAAGGTCCCATGCCGCCCACGCTCGCCTCGCTCGTCCACCACTCCGCGCTCAAACTGACCGTGCGTGCGGGCGAGGAACGCCTGGACACCCCCGTGCGCTGGGCGCACGCCAGCGAACTCGCCGACCCCGTCCCCTACATGGAGGGCGGCGAGCTGCTCCTGATCACCGCGCTCAAGCTGGACGCGGAGGACCCGGAGACCATGCGGCGCTACGTGAAACGGCTCGCGGGCGCCGGAGTCGTCGGCCTCGGCTTCGCCGTCGGCGTCCACTACCCCGACATCCCGAAGGCCCTGCTCGACGCCGCCACCGAAGCGGACCTGCCGCTCATCGAGGTGCCGCGGCGCACGCCGTTCCTCGCCATCAGCAAGGCCGTGTCCGCCGCCATCGCCGCCGAGCAGTACCGCGCCGTGACCGCGGGCTTCGCCGCCCAGCGCGAACTGACCAAGCAGGCGCTGAGCGACGGCCCCGAAGGGCTGCTCCTCGCGCTCGCCGGGCAGGTCGACGGATGGGCCGCGCTGTACGACGCGTCCGGCGCCGTCGTCGCCACCGCGCCGGAGTGGGCCACGCGCCGGGCCGCCCGGCTCACCGCCGACGTCGAACGCCTCAGGGAGCGGCCCGCGCCCGCCAGCTCCGTCGTCGCGGGCGCCGAGGACCGCGTGGAGCTGCACTCGCTCGGCACCGGACGCAGGCCGCGCGCCGCGCTCGCCGTCGGCACGGCCTCGACCCTCGGCACCGCCGAGCGGTACGCGGTGCACTCCGCGATCGCACTCCTGACGCTCACCACGGAGCGGTCCCGCTCGCTGCACGCCGCCGAGCAGCGCATCGGCGCCGCCGTCCTGCGGATGCTGCTCGCGGGGGAGCCCGACCACGCGCGGACCGTCGCGGGGGACCTCTACGGAAGCCTCCTGGACGCGCCCTTCCGGCTCGTCGTCGCCGAGGTGGCGTCCGCGTCGGCGGCCCGGGTCCGGGCGGGCGCGGCGGGGGCCGAGGAGAGCGGCGAGGGCGCCGGTCCCTCGGCGGAGGCCGCCGCCCACGCCTCCGCCTCCGCCGCGGTCCTCGCCGTGGTGGCCGACGCCTCCGGCAGGAGCGGCGATCCGCTCGCCGCGCTCGTCGACGTCGTCGAGGCCGCCGCCGCCCGCTCCGGCGAGGCGCTGCTCGTCGTCCCCTACGGGGAGCGGCTGGTGCTCCTTGTCGTGGACGGCGGCGCGGGGGCGCGGGCCTGTGCGGAGTACGCGGCGGCGTTGGAGGCCGGGCGGAGCACGGCAGGGCGGGAGCCCACGGCGTCCGGCGAGGAGGCCGAGCTGGTGATGGGCCTGTCCGCGCCGGCCGGGCCGATCGCCGCGGCCACCGCGTACAAGCAGGCCGAGCAGGCGCTGTCCGTCGCCCGGCGGCGCGGGCGCGCCCTGGTCGAGCACGAGGAACTGGCCGCCGGGTCCGTGCTGCCGCTGCTCGCGGACGACGCGGTGCGGGCCTTCGCGGACGGGCTCCTGCGGGCGCTGCACGAACACGACGCGACGGGCCGCGGCGACCTCGTCGCCTCGCTGCGGGCGTGGCTCTCCCGGCACGGCCAGTGGGACGCGGCGGCGGCGGACCTCGGCGTCCACCGGCACACGCTGCGGTACCGCATGCGCCGGGTCGAGGAGATCCTCGGCCGCTCCCTGGACGACCCGGACGTCCGCATGGAGCTGTGGCTGTCACTGAAGGCGACGTCGGCGGGCTCCGACTGAGGGTGCGTCTTTCAGGCCTCTGACCTCCCCGCCTCTGCCAAAGAGGCGCGAGGCCCCCGGCCAGTACTCCGCGCCGGACAAACGTCAGCGACTTCGGCTGCCCCTACGGTGAGGGACGTACCCCCAGACACACCTCCGCGGAAGGGCCGGGACTCGACATGACTTCCATCCACGCCTTCTGGCTCGCCGGTCGCCAGACCACCGGCGAGACCACGTTCGACGTCACCTCGCCCTGGGACGGGCGGCTCGTCGCCAAGGCGGCCGTCCCGACCGACGCCCAGGTCGAGGAGGCGGTCGCCGCCGCGTACGCCGTGCGCGACGAGTTCGCCGCGACCCCGGCCCACGCCCGCGCCGCCGCCCTCGACCACGTGAGCCGCAGGCTCGTCGAGCGCACCGAGGAGATCGCGCAGCTCATCTCCGCCGAGAACGGCAAGCCGATCAAGTGGGCCCGCGGTGAGGTCGGCCGCGCGGTATCCGTCTTCCGGTTCGCCGCGGAGGAGGCCCGCCGCTTCAACGGCGGCGAGGCCCAGCGCCTGGACACCGACGCCGGCGGTCAGGGCCGCCTCGCCCTGACGCGCCGCTTCCCCAAGGGCGTCGTCCTCGGCATCGCGCCGTTCAACTTCCCGCTGAACCTCTGCGCGCACAAGATCGCCCCGGCCATCGCCGTCGGCGCGCCGATCATCCTGAAGCCCGCCCCGGCGACCCCGCTCTCCGGCCTCGTCCTCGGTGAGCTGCTCGCCGAGACCGAGCTGCCCGCCGGCTCCTGGTCGGTCCTGCCGGTCGCCAACGACAAGATGCCCGCCCTCGTCCAGGACGAGCGCCTTCCGGTCATCTCCTTCACCGGCTCCGACAAGGTCGGCTACGCGATCATGGACTCGGTGCCGCGCAAGCACTGCACCCTGGAGCTGGGCGGCAACGGCGCGGCCGTCGTCCTCGACGACTTCTCCTCGGAGGAGGACCTGGACTGGGCCGCCTCGCGCATCGCGACCTTCTCCAACTACCAGGGCGGCCAGTCCTGCATCTCCGTGCAGCGGGTCATCGCCGACGCCTCCGTCTACGACCGTCTCGTGCCGCGCGTCGTCAAGGCCGTCGAGGCCCAGGTCACCGGCGACCCGTCCGACCCGAAGACCGACGTCGGCCCGCTGGTCAACGAGGACGCCGCCAAGCGGGTGGAGTCCTGGGTCGACGAGGCCGTCAAGGCGGGCGCGCAGCTGCTCACCGGCGGCAGGCGCGACGGCGCCACGTACGCGCCGACCGTGCTCGCCGACGTACCGGCCGACGTGACCATCGCCTGCGAGGAGGTCTTCGGACCGGTCCTCACCCTCAAGAAGGTGGACGGCGAGGCGGAGGCGTTCGCCGCCGTCAACGACTCCAAGTACGGCCTCCAGGCGGGCGTGTTCACGCACGACCTGCGGACCGCCTTCCGCGCGCACCGCGCCCTTGAGGTCGGCGGCGTGGTCATCGGCGACGCCCCCTCCTACCGCGCCGACCAGATGCCGTACGGCGGCGTCAAGCAGTCCGGCGTCGGCCGTGAGGGCGTCCGCTTCGCGATGGACGACTACACGTACGAGCGGGTCATGGTGATGACGGGCCTCGCCCTGTAAGCAGCCGGTCCCCAAGGACAACGGCCGGAGCCCACTGTGCGGGGGCTCCGGCCGTTCTCGTACGCATGCGACGCGCGTCGTCGTACGCATGCGACGCGCGTCTCGTACGAACGCTGCGCGAGGACTGGTGGGCTCGGGACGAATGGGGTACCAACGATCCAGTAGCACCAGTCAGTAACCGACCCTTCTGCGCGGCGAGGTGAGCTCCTCATGACCGCACCAACCCCCAAACCGTCCGTGAGCGAACGCGAGGCCCGGCAGGTCGCCGAGGCCGCCCGCGAGCAGGACTGGCGCAAGCCCAGCTTCGCCAAGGAACTCTTCCTCGGCCGCTTCCGGCTCGACCTGGTCCACCCGCATCCGATGCCGCCGGACGAGGACGCCCGGCGCGGCGAGGAGTTCCTCGCCCGGCTCCGCGACTTCTGCGAGACGAAGATCGACCCGGCCCGCATCGAGCGCGAGGCCCGCATCCCCGACGAGGTCATCAAGGGCCTCAAGGACCTCGGCGCCCTCGGCATGAAGATCGACACGGCGTACGGCGGCCTCGGCCTCACGCAGGTCTACTACAACAAGGCCCTCGCCCTCGTCGGCTCCGCGAGCCCCGCGGTCGGCGCGCTGCTCTCCGCGCACCAGTCGATCGGCGTACCGCAGCCCCTGAAGATCTTCGGTACGCAGGAGCAGAAGGACGCCTTCTTGCCGCGCTGCGCCCGCACCGACATCACGGCGTTCCTGCTGACCGAGCCGGACGTCGGCTCGGACCCGGCGCGCCTCGCCACCATGGCGGTGCCCGACGGCGACGACTACGTCCTGGACGGCGTGAAGCTGTGGACCACCAACGGCGTCGTCGCGGACCTGCTCGTCGTGATGGCCCGGGTGCCGAAGTCCGAGGGGCACAAGGGCGGCATCACGGCCTTCGTCGTCGAGGCGGACTCCGACGGCGTCACCGTCGAGAACCGCAACGCGTTCATGGGCCTGCGCGGCCTGGAGAACGGCGTGACCCGCTTCCACCAGGTGCGCGTACCGGCGGCCAACCGCATCGGCCCGGAGGGCGCGGGCCTGAAGATCGCCCTCACCACCCTCAACACCGGGCGGCTCTCGCTGCCCGCCATGTGCGTCGGCGCCGGCAAGTGGTGCCTGAAGATCGCCCGCGAGTGGTCGGCCGCCCGTGAGCAGTGGGGCAAGCCGGTCGCCTTCCACGAGGCGGTCGGCGCGAAGATCTCCTTCATCGCGGCGACGACGTTCGCCCTGGAAGCCGTCCTCGACCTCTCCTCGCAGATGGCCGACGAGGACCGCAACGACATCCGCATCGAGGCCGCCCTCGCCAAGCTGTACGGCTCCGAGATGGCCTGCCTGATGGCCGACGAGCTGGTCCAGATCCGCGGCGGCCGCGGCTTCGAGACCGCCGAGTCCCTCGCCGCCCGCGGCGAGCGCGCCGTCCCCGCCGAACAGGTCCTGCGGGATCTGCGCATCAACCGCATCTTCGAGGGCTCCACGGAGATCATGCACCTGCTGATCGCCCGCGAGGCCGTCGACGCCCACCTCAAGGTCGCGGGCGACCTCATCGACCCCGACAAGACCCTCTCCGACAAGGCGAAGGCGGGCGCGCGGGCCGGCGGCTTCTACGCGCGCTGGCTGCCGAAACTCGTCGCGGGCCCCGGGCAGCTGCCGCGCTCGTACGCCGAATTCCACCCGCCCGGCCACACGGACCTCTCCGGCCATCTGCGCTATGTGGAGCGCGGCGCCCGCAAGCTGGCCCGCTCCACCTTCTACGCCATGTCCCGCTGGCAGGGAAAGATGGAGTCCAAGCAGGGCTTCCTCGGCCGGATCGTCGACATCGGGGCCGAACTCTTCGCGATGAGCGCGGCCTGCGTGCGCGCCGAACTCCTGCGCACCACAGAAGAACACGGCCGCGAGGCCTACCAGCTGGCCGACGCCTTCTGCCGCCAGTCCCGCATCCGCGTCGACGAACTCTTCGACCGCCTGTGGACCAACACGGACGAACTGGACCGCAAGGTGGTCAAGGGCGTCCTCTCCGGCACCTACACCTGGCTCGAAGCAGGAGTCATCGACCCGTCCGGCGAAGGCCCGTGGATCGCGGAAGCCACCCCCGGCCCCTCCAAACACGACAACGTCCACCGGCCCATTCGCTGAAATACGCCCCGCGCGAGGCGTTCCACCCCGCCCTGAACCGGTCCGCTTGCCGGGCAGTCGGGCCCCGCCCACAATGAGCGGACCGGCCGGGGAATCAGGGGGGAATTCCATTGTCCGTCCTCAGACTGGAACGCCTCACCGGAAAGATCATGCGCGCGGGCGAAGGCAGAACGCTGCGCCGCCTGGAACGCACAAGAGATCAGGTCAACTCCATCGAGGAGGAAGTCGAGCGGCTCTCCGACGCCGAACTGCGCTCCCTCACCGATGAGTACAGAGCGCGGTACGCCGACGGGGAGAGCCTCGACGCGCTGCTGCCCGAGGCCTTCGCGACCGTCCGCGAGGCGGCCCGGCGCACGCTCGGCATGCGCCACTTCGACGTACAGATCATGGGCGGCGGCGCCCTGCACCTCGGCAACATCGCCGAAATGCACACCGGCGAGGGAAAGACCCTCTCCGCGACGCTGCCCGCCTATCTGAACGCGCTGACCGGCAAGGGCGTCCACCTCGTCACCGTCAACGACTACCTCGCCGCGCGCGACGCCCGCTGGATGGGCCGCGCCTACCGATTCCTCGGCCTGACCGTCGGCGTCATCAAGGCCGAGATGAGCCCGGCCGAGCGCCGCGCCGCATACGCCTGCGACATCACGTACGGCACCAACAACGAATTCGGCTTCGACTATCTGCGCGACAACATGGCCTGGACGAAAGACGAACTCGTCCAGCGCGGACACCATTTCGCGATCGTCGACGAGGCGGACTCCATCCTCATCGACGAGGCACGCACCCCGCTGATCATCTCCGGACCCGCCGATCAGCCCACGCACTGGTACGGATTCTTCGCCCAGGCGGTGCGGAGGATGAAGGGCATCGCGATCCAGGAGGAGAAGTACACCACCCCGCAGGGCAAACTCGAACTGGCCGAGCTGCGCGACGCGTACGACTACGAGTACGACCTGAAGAAACGCACCGTGGCGATCCTCGACAGGGGCGTGGAATTCCTGGAGGACCAGCTGGGCATCGACAACTTCTACGACTCCGCCCACACGCCCCTCATAGGCCAGCTGAACAACGCGCTCAAGGCGAAGGAGCACTTCAAGAAGGACAAGGACTACGTCGTCACCGACGGCGAGGTCCTCATCGTCGACGAGCACACCGGACGTATCCTCGCGGGACGCCGCTACAACGAAGGCGTCCACCAGGCCATAGAGGCCAAGGAAGGCGTGACGATCAAGGACGAGAACCAGACACTCGCCACGATCACCCTCCAGAATTTCTTCCGCCTCTACGAAAAACTCTCCGGAATGACCGGCACGGCCATGACCGAGGCCGCCGAATTCCACCAGATCTACAAACTCCATGTGGTGCCCGTCCCCACCAACAAGCCGATGGTCCGCGCCGACATGCCCGACGTCATCTACCGCGACGAGTCCGTGAAATTCGAGGCGGTCGTCACGGACATCGCGGAACGGCACCGCACCGGCCAGCCCGTCCTGGTCGGCACCGTCTCCGTGGCGAAGTCCGAGCACCTCTCCGCGCTCCTCACCCGACGCGGCATCCCGCACGAGGTGCTCAACGCCAAGAACCACCGGCGCGAGGCCGAGATCGTCGCCCAGGCCGGCCGCAGGGGCGCCGTCACCGTCGCCACGAACATGGCGGGCCGCGGCACCGACATCATGCTCGGCGGCAACCCCGAGGCCATGGCGGAGACCGAGCTGAAGGAGCGCGACCTCACCCCCGAGACGGCCCCGGACGACTACCGCGAGGCCCTGGAGCGCATCGGGGCGGCGGCCGCCGCCGAGCACGACGAGGTCAAGAAACTCGGCGGCCTGTACGTCCTCGGCACCGAGCGGCACGAGTCCCGTCGCATCGACAACCAGCTGCGCGGCCGCAGCGGCCGCCAGGGCGACCCGGGCCGCTCCCGCTTCTACCTCTCGCTCGGCGACGATCTGATGCGGCTGTTCCGCGCCGAGCTGGTCGAGCGGGTCATGCTGATGGCCAACGTCCCCGACGACGTCCCCATCGAGAACAGAATGGTGACCCGCGCCATCGCCTCCGCGCAGTCCCAGGTCGAACAGCAGCACTTCGAGACCCGCAAGAACGTCCTCAAGTACGACGAGGTCCTCAACCGCCAGCGCGCCCTCATCTACGCCGAGCGCCGACGCGTCCTGGAGGGCGAGGACCTCCGCGAGCAGATCCACCACTTCATGGACGACACCATCGACGCGTACGTGGCCGCGGCGACCGAGGACGGCTTCGCCGAGGAGTGGGACCTGGACCGCCTGTGGAGCGCCTTCGACCAGCTCTACCCCGTGGGCGTCACCGCCGAGGAGCTCGACGAGAGGGCCGGCTCCCGCGCGGACCTCACCCCCCTCCTGATCGCCGAGGCCGTCATCGACGACATCCACGCGCGCTACGAGGAACGCGAACGACAGCTCGGCGAGGACGTCATGCGCGAGCTGGAGCGCCGCGTGGTGCTCTCCGTCCTCGACCGGAAATGGCGCGAGCACCTGTACGAGATGGACTACCTCCAGGAGGGCATCTGGATGCGCTCCTACCTCGGCAGGGACCCCCTCTTCGAGTTCCAGCGCGAGGGCTTCGACCTCTTCACCGCGATGATGGACGCCATCAAGGAAGAGTCCGTCGGCTACCTGTTCAACCTGGACGTCCACGTCGAACAGCGGGACCGGCCCGCCGAGGACGCGGTCGAGTTCAGCGCCGACGGCCTCCAGCCCCGTCAGCCCACGGCCCGGCTCCGCTTCAGCGCGCCCACGGTCGACACGGCGGAGGGCGTCGTACAAGGCGACCTCGCACGCCCGCCCCACACGCCACGTACGCCACATCCGGCCCCGCGCGGTCCGGGCGGAGAGGTGCAGCGGCCACAATGGGGGGCATGAGCGACAGCCCATCTCCCCTCGCCGACCCGCATCTCGTCTTCGACCCCGTCTCCCTCACCGACGGGGACGGCCCGCGGGACATCGTCATCCTCGGCTCGACGGGTTCGATCGGCACCCAGGCCATCGATCTCGTCCTGCGCAACCCCGACCGCTTCCGCGTCACCGCGCTCTCCGCCGCGGGCGGCCGCGTCGGCCTCCTCGCCGAGCAGGCCCGCCGGCTGCGGGTGAAGACCGTCGCGGTCGCCCGCGAGGACGTCGTACCGGCGCTGCGGGAAGCCCTCCAGGGGCAGTACGACGCGGGGGAGCCGCTCCCGGAGATCCTGGCCGGGCCCGACGCCGCGACGCGGCTCGCCGCGTCCGACTGCCACACGGTCCTCAACGGCATCACCGGCTCCATCGGCCTCGCGCCGACGCTCGCCGCCCTCGAAGCGGGCCGCACCCTGGCGCTCGCCAACAAGGAATCGCTCATCGTCGGCGGCCCCCTCGTCAAGGCGATCGCCAAGCCCGGCCAGATCATCCCGGTCGACTCCGAGCACGCGGCCCTCTTCCAGGCGCTCGCCGCCGGCTCCCGCGCGGACGTACGCAAGCTCGTCGTCACCGCTTCCGGCGGACCCTTCCGGGGACGTACGAAGGCCGATCTCGCGCACGTCACCCCCAAGGACGCGCTGGCGCACCCCACCTGGGCCATGGGCCCGGTGATCACCATCAACTCCGCGACGCTGGTCAACAAGGGTCTTGAGGTCATCGAGGCGCACCTCCTCTACGACATCCCCTTCGACCGCATCGAGGTCGTCGTCCACCCCCAGTCGTACGTGCACTCCATGGTCGAGTTCACCGACGGATCGACCCTCGCCCAGGCGACTCCGCCCGACATGAGCGGCCCGATCGCCATCGGCATCGGCTGGCCCGAGCGGGTGCCCGACGCGGCGCCCGCCTTCGACTGGACGAAGGCGTCCAGCTGGGAGTTCTTCCCGCTCGACAACGACGCGTTCCCGTCGGTCGGGCTCGCCCGGCACGTCGGAGAGCTCGCGGGCACGGCCCCGGCGGTGTTCAATGCCGCCAACGAGGAGTGCGTGGACGCGTTCCTCAAGGGCGCGCTGCCCTTCAACGGCATCATGGAGACGGTGACGAAGGTCGTGGCGGAACACGGCACCCCGTCAGCGGGAACTTCCCTGACCGTCGCGGACGTCCTCGAAGCGGAGACCTGGGCGCGCGCTCGGGCACGCGAACTGGCAGCCAAGACGACCGCGGAGGCTCGTGCATGACGACCTTGATGATGATCCTCGGGATAGTCGTCTTCGTGATCGGGCTGCTCTTCTCGATCGCCTGGCACGAGCTGGGGCACCTGTCGACCGCCAAGATGTTCGGCATCCGCGTGCCGCAGTACATGGTCGGCTTCGGCCCGACCCTGTTCTCGCGCAAGAAGGGCGACACCGAGTACGGCATCAAGGCCATCCCCCTCGGCGGCTACATCCGCATGATCGGCATGTTCCCGCCGGGCGCCGACGGCCGCATAGAGGCACGCTCCACCTCGCCCTGGCGCGGCATGATCGAGGACGCCCGCTCGGCGGCCTTCGAGGAGCTCAGGCCCGGCGACGAGACCCGCCTCTTCTACACGCGCAAGCCGTGGAAGCGCGTGATCGTGATGTTCGCGGGCCCCTTCATGAACCTCGTCCTCGCCGTGGCGATCTTCCTCGGCGTGATGATGACGTTCGGCATCAGCAGCCAGACGACCCAGGTCAGCAAGGTCTCGGACTGCGTCATCCAGCAGAGCGAGAACCGCGCCAAGTGCGAGAAGGGCGACAAGGCCGCGCCCGCCAAGGCGGCGGGGCTCAAGCCGGGCGACAAGATCGTCGCCTTCCAGGGTCGGTCCGTGGACGACTGGTCCACGCTCCAGACCAAGATCCGCGACACCATCGGCCCGGCCACCATCACGGTCGAGCGCGACGGCGAGCGCGTGGACCTGCACGCGAACCTGATCAAGAACCAGGTCACCAAGACCGACGGCGACGGCGCGTACGTCGAGGGCAAGTACGTCTACGCGGGCTTCCTCGGCTTCACCCCCGCCACCGGCATCGTCCAGCAGTCCTTCGGCGACTCCGTGGAGCGCATGGGCGACATGATGGAGAACGGCGTCGAGTCGATCATCGCCCTGCCGTCCAAGGTCCCGGACCTCTGGGACGCGGCGTTCGGCGACGGAGAGCGCAAGCAGGACTCGCCGATGGGCGTGGTCGGCGCCGCCCGCGTCGGCGGTGACGTGTTCACCCTGGACATCCCGCCGCAGAACCAGATCGCGATGATGCTCTTCCTCATCGCGGGCTTCAACCTCTCGCTCTTCCTCTTCAACATGCTGCCGCTGCTCCCGCTCGACGGCGGACACATCGCGGGCGCCCTGTGGGAGTCCGTGCGCCGCAACGTGGCGAAGGTCCTGCGCCGCCCCGACCCCGGCCCGTTCGACGTGGCGAAGCTGATGCCGGTCGCCTATGTGGTGGCCGGGATCTTCATCTGCTTCACGATCCTCGTGCTCATCGCGGACGTGGTGAATCCGGTGAGAATCTCCTAGTTCTACGAAGTTTGCGGCGGCCCGGCACTTTATGTGCCGGGCCGCCCTCCATTGGGTGGACTTACGGACGGGGTGTGCCCGCGCCGCCCGGGGTGCCGTAATCTCGAAGCCTGGAGCCCGTCGATCTCGGGACCCAGATCCACACTCTTGTGACCCACACTCTGTGAATCCACACTCTTGGGGATGCTCGCCAGATGACTGCCGTATCGCTCGGAATCCCGTCCGTTCCGACCAAGCTCGCCGACCGAAGGGTCAGCCGCAAGATCCAGGTCGGCTCGGTGGCTGTCGGTGGGGACGCGCCGGTGTCGGTCCAGTCGATGACGACGACGCGTACGTCGGACATCGGTGCGACGCTGCAGCAGATCGCGGAGCTGACGGCGTCGGGCTGCCAGATCGTACGAGTGGCCTGCCCGACGCAGGATGACGCGGACGCGCTGTCGACGATCGCGCGGAAGTCGCAGATCCCGGTGATCGCCGACATCCATTTCCAGCCGAAGTACGTATTCGCGGCGATCGACGCGGGCTGCGCGGCGGTCCGCGTGAACCCCGGGAACATCAAGCAGTTCGACGACAAGGTGAAGGAGATCGCGCGCGCCGCCAAGGACGCGGGCACGCCGATCCGCATCGGTGTCAACGCGGGCTCCCTCGACGCGCGCCTCCTGAAGAAGTACGGCAAGGCGACCCCCGAGGCACTGGTCGAGTCCGCCCTCTGGGAGGCGTCGCTCTTCGAGGAGCATGACTTCCGGGAGATCAAGATCTCGGTGAAGCACAACGACCCGGTGGTCATGGTCAACGCCTACCGCCAGCTGGCCGCCCAGTGCGACTACCCCCTGCACCTCGGCGTCACCGAGGCGGGCCCGGCGTTCCAGGGCACGATCAAGTCGGCGGTCGCCTTCGGCGCGCTGCTCTCCGAGGGCATCGGCGACACGATCCGCGTCTCGCTCTCCGCCCCTCCGGCGGAGGAGATCAAGGTCGGCATGCAGATCCTGGAGTCCCTGAACCTCCGCCAGCGCCGCCTGGAGATCGTCTCCTGCCCCTCCTGCGGCCGCGCCCAGGTGGACGTCTACAAGCTGGCCGAGGAGGTCACGGCCGGCCTGGACGGCATGGAGGTCCCGCTCCGCGTCGCCGTCATGGGCTGCGTGGTGAACGGCCCGGGTGAGGCCCGCGAGGCCGACCTCGGTGTCGCCTCCGGCAACGGCAAGGGCCAGATCTTCGTCAAGGGCGAGGTCATCAAGACCGTCCCCGAGTCGAAGATCGTGGAGACCCTCATCGAAGAGGCGCTGAAGATCGCCGAACAGATGGAGAAGGACGGCGTCGCCTCCGGCGAGCCGACGGTCGCCGTCGCAGGCTGACCCGCCCCCTCCACGCCGATGCCCCGCCGCTCCCAGAGCGCCGGGGCACACGTGTCCCCGCGCCGCGGGGGTCACTCCTCTCGATACGCGCCCTGCCCCCACCGTGCCGCGGGGGTCACACATCTCGATACGCCCCCCGCCCCGCGCGGCCCCGCCGCGACGGACGCCTCCCACCCCCCGTCTCGCCCCGCACAAGCCGCCCGGCGCGCCCCTGCCCCACCGCTCCGCGACGGCCGTCGCCTGCGGGGTGCTGTTCCGCGCGGTGCGCCACTGTCCCGCCGCTTCGCGGCGGATGCTTCCCACCCACCCACCCGTCTCGCCGCACCATCCCCGCACAAACCCCGCCCCGCTCCTACGGCACAGCCCCACACGGGGCAAACGGGCGGGTGGGTGGGAGACCCGCCGCGAAGCGGCGAAAGCCCCCACCAGAGCAGACCCGCCCATGAGTCCTCAGGTGGAGCCTCGCCGCGCATCGGTGCATAGCCCCCGCCGGAGGGAGAGCCGCCCACGAACCCCCAGGCGGAGCCCCGCCGCGCAGCGGCGAAAAGCCCCCGCCCGGGAAGCGCCGCCCACGAGCCCCCACGCGAGAAGCCCGCCGCGCAGCGGCACCACCCCCACCGGGGGGAAAGCCGCCCACACCCCCCACCCGGGACGGACAAAAGGCGCCCCCCGCACAAGGCGCCCCCGCCAGGTACAGTGCGGAGATCAGCAAACCGCGTATGGTGAGGCCCCCGCACGTGTTGACTCAGACCACCACCCGGGTCCTCGAACCGAGTGACCTGGACGCCGCGCTCGCCGTGCTCGGCCGCGAGCCGGTCGCGAACGCCTTCGTGACCGCCCGCGTCCAGGTGGCCGGCCTCGACCCCTGGCGCCTCGGCGGCGAGATGTGGGGCTGGTACGAGGACGGCATGCTGGAGTCCCTCTGCTACGCGGGCGCCAACCTCGTCCCGATCTGCGCGACCCCGCGAGCCGTCCGCGGCTTCGCCGACCGCGCCCGCAGGGCCGGCCGCCGCTGCTCCTCCATCGTCGGCCCCGCGGCCTCCACCGCCCAGCTGTGGCGACTCCTCGAACCGTCCTGGGGCCCCGCCCGCGAGGTCCGCGCCCAGCAGCCTCTGATGGTCACCGACCGGCTCCCGGACGACATCGCCCCCGACCCCTACGTCCGCCGCGTACGCAAGGACGAGATGGACGCGATCATGCCGGCGTGCGTGGCGATGTTCACGGAGGAGGTCGGCGTATCGCCGATGGCCGGCGACGGCGGGCTCCTCTACCAGGCCCGCGTCGCCGAACTCGTCGGTTCGGGCCGCTCCTTCGCCCGCCTCGACCAGCACGGCAAGGTCGTCTTCAAGGCGGAGATCGGCGCCGCCACGACCCAGGCCTGCCAGGTCCAGGGCGTCTGGGTGGCGCCCGAGTACCGAGGCCGCGGCCTCGCCGCACCCGGCATGGCGGCCGTCCTGCGCTACGCCCTCGCGGACGTCGCCCCCGTGGTCAGCCTGTACGTCAACGACTACAACACCGCGGCCAGAGCGGCGTACCGACGCGTCGGCTTCAGCGAAGTCGGCGCGTTCATGAGCGTCCTGTTCTGACGCGCGGGACCGGCCCCCGCCCGCACCGAGCGCCCTGTTCAGAAGCGCGGCGGCGCGAAGTAGGGTCGCCCCATGACTGACGACGTCGTGATCGGGCCCCTCGACCTCGCCGCGCGGGTGGACGAAGCGCTGGAGGTCCAGGCCCACGCCTTCGGGCTGAGCGGCGACGAGGTCGCCGTGCGGCGCCAGATCGTCCTGCGCCACCTCACGTACCCGGGCGCCCGCTCGTTCGGCGCGACCACCCCCGACGACCGGCTCGTCGGGTTCGTCTACGGCATGCCCAACGACCGCCGCCACTGGTGGTCGACGGTCGTCGAGCCGTACCTGCGCGGCAGGGACCTGGACGACTGGCTCGACGACTCCTTCGTCATCACCGAACTGCACGTGCACCCCGGCCACCAGAACCGCGGCATCGGCCGCACGCTGATCACCACCATCATGGAGGGCGTCCCCGAGCCCCGCTCGATCCTCTCCGCGATCGACGTCGAGAGCCCGGCCCGCGGCCTGTACCGCTCGCTCGGCTACACCGACCTGGCGCGCCGCGTCCTGTTCCCCAGCGCCCCCAAGCCGTACGCCGTGATGGGCGCCCCGCTGCCCCTGCCGCGCCGGGCCTGAGCCGGAACCGATTTCCGCCCGCGCCCAAGCCCCGGCTAACCTCCTGCACACCACCCTTATCCAGCAGGAGTTCACCATGGCCCAGGTCCAGCGCATGTCCCGATTGATGGTCAAGACACTGCGCGACGACCCCGCGGACGCCGAGACGCTCAACCACAAGCTTCTCGTCCGGGCCGGTTACGTCCGCCGTACCGCCGCCGGCATCTGGTCCTGGCTGCCGCTCGGCAAGAAGGTCTACGAGAACATCGCCCGCGTCGTCCGCGAGGAGATGGACGCCATCGGCGGCCAGGAGGTGCTGCTCCCGGCGCTCCTGCCGAAGGAGCCCTACGAGGCGTCCGGCCGCTACGAGGAGTACGGCGACCTGCTCTTCCGCCTCAAGGACCGCAAGGGCGCCGACTACCTCCTCGGCCCGACCCACGAGGAGATCTTCACCCAGCTCGTCAAGGACCAGTGCTCGTCCTACAAGGACCTGCCGGTGATCCTCTACCAGATCCAGACCAAGTACCGCGACGAGGCCCGCCCGCGCGCCGGTGTGCTGCGCGGCCGCGAGTTCCAGATGAAGGACTCGTACTCCTTCGACACCACGGACGAGGGCCTCGCCGAGTCGTACGGTCTGCACCGCGGCGCCTACCAGCGAATCTTCGAGCGCCTCGGCCTCGACTACCGCATCGTGTCCGCCGTCGCGGGCGCCATGGGCGGCTCCAAGTCCGAGGAGTTCCTGGCCCCGGCCCCGGCCGGCGAGGACACCTTCGTGGACTGCCCGGCGTGCGACTACGCCGCCAACACCGAGGCCGTCACCTTCGCGCTCGCCCCGGTCGACGGCTCGGCGCACGGCCCCGTCGAGGAGCTGGACACCCCCGACACCCCGACCATCGAGACCCTCGCCGAGCACCTCGGCGTCCCGGCGTCGGCGACCCTGAAGAACCTCCTGGTCAAGGTCGACGGCGAGATCGTGGCCGTCGGCGTCCCCGGCGACCGCGAGGTCGACCTCGGCAAGCTCGGCGAGCACCTGGCCCCGGCGGAGGTCGAGCTCGTCACCGCCGAGGACTTCGTCGGCCGCCCCGACCTCGTACGCGGCTACGTCGGCCCGCAGGGCCTGGCGAAGGTCCGCTACATCGCCGACCCGCGCGTCGCCCCGGGCACGTCCT
Source organism: Streptomyces sp. NPDC003379 (assembly GCF_053589195.1). Classification (NCBI taxonomy): domain Bacteria; kingdom Bacillati; phylum Actinomycetota; class Actinomycetes; order Kitasatosporales; family Streptomycetaceae; genus Streptomyces; species Streptomyces sp. NPDC003379. Next base: position 203,247 of record NZ_JBSFRK010000006.1, read on the forward strand.
GGATCACGGGCGCCAACAAGCAGGACAAGCACGCCAAGAACGTCGTCTGCGGCCGTGACTTCGAGGTCGACGAGTACCTGGACGTCGTGGTGGTCCAGGAGGGCGACCCGTGCCCGTCCTGCGGCACCGGCCTCAAGCTGGACCGCGCCATCGAGATCGGCCACATCTTCCAGCTCGGCCGCAAGTACGCAGACACCTTCCAGCTCGACGTCCTCGGCAACCAGGGCAAGCCGGTCCGCGTGACCATGGGCTCGTACGGCATCGGCGTCTCCCGCGCGGTGGCGGCGCTCGCCGAGCAGACCGCCGACGACAAGGGCCTGTGCTGGCCCAAGGAGATCGCCCCCGCCGACGTCCACGTGGTCGCCGCGGGCAAGGCGCTCCAGACCGAGCTGGCCCTCGACGTCGCCGAGCAGCTGGGCGCCGCGGGCGCGCGCGTCCTGGTGGACGACCGGGCCGGGGTCTCCCCGGGCGTGAAGTTCACCGACGCCGAGCTGATCGGCATCCCGCAGATCCTGGTCGCGGGCCGCCGGTCCGCCGAGGGCATCGTGGAACTGAAGGACCGCCGCACGGGCGAGCGCGAGGAACTCACGGTGGCGGAGGCGGTCGCCCGCCTGACGGCCTAGTAAGCAAACGCCGGAGGGGCCGACAGAGTCAGCCCCTCCGGCGTTTGAGGAGCGGGGTCTGGGGCGGCGCCCCAGGAAACGGCGCCGCACGGGCGGGACCGCCTAAAGCCACCCCGCGAACTCCAAAAGCAGCTCCGCATCCTGGGGACGCCCCACCCGCAGAGCCCGGACCCCCGACTCCACGGCCCGGAACAGCGTCCATCCCCGCAGCCTCTCCTGATCCACCTCAAGAGACTCCGCGAGCTTCTTCACACGCCGCCGCGTGATCGCCGGACCGGACGGCGAGGCGATCAGATCCTCCACCCGGTCACGCACGAGCCGCGCCAGATCGAAGGAGGGCTCACCGACCACCGGGTCGGGCCCCACCGCCAGCCACGGCATCCGCTCCCCGGCAAGGACCTTGCTCTGCCGGAAGGTGCCGTGCAGCAGCCGCGGTGCCACCTCCACGGCCAGCAGTTCCTCCCGGACGGTCAGCGCCGCGTCGACCAGCGGCACGACCTCCGCCTCCGCGGCGGCGGAACCCCGCATCGCCTCGGCCTGCCGCCCCGTCCGCTCGGCGACCGTCTCGAAGCGGTGCCCGGCGGGCGGCTCCACCCACAGGCGCCGCAGCGTCCCCGCGGCTTCGAGCAGGGCCTTGGCCTCGGGCAGCGACCGCACGGACACGTCACGGTGCAGCCGCTCAAGGAGCAGCGCCCCGTCCGAGCACTCGGGGTCGAGCAGCCGGGCGGCGCCGAGTCCGCCCCAGTGCGCGAGGGCGGCCCGCTCGCTCTCCGGCCGGGACCGGGGCGGCACGAGCTTGAGCACGGCGGGCGTGCCGTCGGCCCGCCGCACCAGCACGACGAGGCCGCTGCGCCCACCGGGGACATGGACCCGCTCGACGGTCAACTCGCGTGGCGCGACGGCCCGTTCCACCGCCTCGGGCAGCTTCTCCAGCCAGTCGTCGCCGTCCTGCGCCGTCTCGCCGAGTGCGGTGACGAGGCGTCGCGGCGGTTCGAAAGCCATGCGCGAGTCGATCCCTTCCTGGATGGGGCGATGGGTTACGCCTTGGGCGTCGCCGGCGCCGATGAGCCGGGCGTGGTGGACCGCTCGGCGAGCCCAGGGAAGGCTACGCTCCCGCCCCGCCACCGCGCCGCCCGGACCGCCGCCTCGCGCAGCGCCCGCGCGGCGCCGGCCCGCCGGCTGCCCGAAGAGGCGCGTACGAGATCGGAGTAGACCCCGGCGACCCGGTCCTCCAGCTCGGCGGCGAGCCGCGCGGCGGCGGCGGCGTCCGGCACCGGGAAGGGCAGCGCGTAGGCGGCGTCCGCGGACTGCGGCTCGCCGCCCAGGTCGCGCACGGCGCGCTGCAGTTCGTCGCGCCGGGCGCGGTGCGCGTCGTACGCGGTGCGCGCCTCCGCCCTGCGCTTCTCGCCGGTCCGGCCGCCGACGACCCCGTAGCCGTACACGGCGGCGTGCTCGGCGGCCAGGGCGGCCTGCACGGCCTTCAGCTCGTCGTCCTTGGACTCGCTCACTTGTCGCCCTTCGTCAGCAGATACGCGTGGGCCGCCCCGGCGGCGGCCACCGACGCGAGCAGCCTGGCCTGCTCGGCGGAGGCGTCGACCAGGGCCGCTCCCCGCCGGTCGGCGAGCTCGCGCTCGGCGCCGGCCAGTTCGCGCACCGCCTTCTTGGGATCGGACGCCACGGAGGGTTCCGGAGCGGCCGCGCCGCCGGAGGCCGACGGGGAAGCGGACGCCGGAGCGCGGCCGCCCGCGAACGCCTCCGCGTGCTTCTCCACCTCCGCGCGCAGCGGCCGGAGCCGGCCGGCGAGCGAAGGATGGGCGGCGAGCACGGCGTCGTACCGCGCGAGCAGCTCCCTGCTGTCCTCGGCCGCCTCGGCGCGCAGCCGGCGTACGGCGGACGGCTCGGCGCCGGGGCCGGCGGCGTCCGAACAGCCCGTGAGCAGCGCCGCGGACGCGACGCCGGCGGCCCCGGCGAACAGGCTCCTTCGGCGCGGTCCCGGGCGGGACCGTGGTGCGGTGGGATACGACGGCACGGCAGACGTCCTCGGAAGGAAGGCCAAAAGGCGCGAGCGAGAAGGAAGGAAGTGGGCGCGGGCCCTGTGATCACCGTACCTTCGGACGGTCTCCGTACGGGTGAGCGGCTCGGGGCCGAGCCGGGCACGGCCCCTCAGGTGGGCGGCAACACCCCTCGGGACCGGATACCCTTTGACCTGACACGCGACGATCCCCACAACAGCACACGCGGCCGAGGAGTCACCCGGATGAGCACCACCCAGAGCGAGAGGCTGCGGCAACTACTGGAACCGCTCGTCAGCTCCCAGGACCTGGATCTCGAAGAGATCGAAGTGGCCTCGGTCGGACGCAAGCGAGTGCTGAGAGTCGTCATCGACTCCGAGGACGGCGTGGATCTGGACCAGATCGCGGAGGTGAGCCGCCTGCTCTCCGCGAAGCTCGACGAGACCGACGCGATGGGCGAGGGGGAGTACGACCTGGAGGTCGGTTCCCCCGGCGCCGAGCGCGCGCTGACCGAGCGCCGTCACTACCGGCGCGCCGTCGACCGCCTGGTGAAGTTCCAGCTCACCGAGGGCGACGAGCTGATCGCCCGCATCCTCACCGTGGACGACGAGGGACTCGACCTCGAAGTGCCCGGCGTGAAGGGCCGCAAGCCCTCCGCCCGGCGCCTCGCCTTCGACGAGATCGACAAGGCACGTGTGCAGGTCGAGTTCAGCCGCAAGGACAGCAAGGACAAGAAGGACATGAAGGAAGAGGAGGAGGCGTAGCCGTGGACATCGACATGAGTGCCCTGCGGGGTCTGGTACGGGAGAAGGAGATCTCCTTCGACCTCCTCGTCGAGGCGATCGAGTCGGCCCTCCTCATCGCCTACCACCGCACCGAAGGCAGCTTCCGCCGCGCACGGGTGAAGCTGGACCGCGAGAGCGGCCATGTGACGGTGTGGGCGACGGAGGACCCGGCGGACCTCGAAGAGGGCCAGGAGGCCAAGGAGTTCGACGACACCCCGTCCGACTTCGGCCGCATCGCCGCGACGACCGCCAAGCAGGTCATCCTGCAGCGCCTGCGCGACGCCCAGGACGACGCGACGCTCGGTGAGTACGCCGGGCGCGAGGGCGACATCGTCACCGGCGTGGTCCAGCAGGGCCGCGACCCGAAGAACGTCCTGGTCGACATCGGCAAGCTCGAAGCCATCCTGCCGGTGCAGGAGCAGGTGCCGGGCGAGGAGTACCCCCACGGGATGCGCCTTCGCTCGTACGTCGTACGCGTGGCGAAGGGCGTCCGCGGCCCGTCCGTGACGCTGTCGCGCACCCACCCCAGCCTGGTGAAGAAGCTCTTCGCGCTCGAAGTGCCGGAGATCGCCGACGGTTCCGTCGAGATCTCGGCCATCGCCCGCGAGGCCGGCCACCGCACCAAGATCGCCGTGCGCTCGACCCGCTCGGGGCTCAACGCCAAGGGCGCCTGCATCGGCCCGATGGGCAGCCGTGTGCGCAATGTCATGGCGGAGCTGAACGGCGAGAAGATCGACATCGTCGACTGGTCGGACGACCCGGCGGACATGGTCGCCCACGCGCTCTCCCCGGCCCGCGTCAGCAAGGTCGAGATCGTCGACCTCGGCGCGCGCTCGGCCCGGGTCACCGTGCCGGACTACCAGCTGTCCCTCGCCATCGGCAAGGAGGGGCAGAACGCCCGCCTGGCCGCGCGGCTCACGGGCTGGCGCATCGACATCAGGCCCGACACGGAGCAGCCCGCCGACCAGTAGCGGGGGAATAAATCCGGGCGATCACCGCTTGGATCACGACAGTATGTGGCGAGTAGCCGTTCGATTTCTGCCCCAAAGGGGTGAGGTCGGTGCGGGGAGGTAGACTTAAGCGTGTCTGGCCGGACGCATGCCCGCGCATGCCCTGAGCGCACCTGTGTGGGGTGCCGGGAGCGAGCGGCCAAGAGCGAGCTGCTGCGCATCGTGGCGATCGAGGGCGACTGCGTCCCCGACCGAAGCGGTACGCTGCCCGGCCGGGGTGCGTATGTGCATCCCGCCCTGGTCTGTCTGGACCTGGCGGTCCGCCGCCGGGCGTTTCCAAGGGCCTTCCGCGGCCCTGGACCGTTCGGCACAGAGGCGTTGCGCCGCGCTGTCGAGACAGTTGCCGAGCAGGCAACACCGTAAGACGTGGTCGCACGGAACCCCGTGCGGCCTTGGTATTCCGCGAGTTGGAAGTAGGTCGAGATTGCGATGAGCACTCGATGAGCACGCGATGAGTACGCCCATGAAGTAGCGACGGTCCGGCGTAACCCGGACCTAAAAGGAGCGAAGTGGCTAAGGTCCGGGTATACGAACTCGCCAAGGAGTTCGGGGTAGAGAGCAAGGCCGTCATGGCCAAGCTCCAAGAACTCGGTGAATTCGTACGTTCGGCGTCCTCGACGATCGAGGCGCCCGTGGTACGCAAACTGACTGACGCATTCCAGCAGGGTGGCAACGGCAAGTCCGCCGCCAAGCCCGGCGCGCCGCGCAAGCAGGCCGCCCCCAAGCCGCCGGCCCCCTCGGGCTCGGCGTCTCCCTCTCCCGCGCAGGCCGCCCGTCCGGGTCCGGCCGCGCCCAAGCCGCCGGCGCCCAAGCCCGAGGCCGAGAAGCCCGCGGCTTCTCCGGCGGCCCCGGGCCCGCGCCCGACGCCGGGTCCGAAGCCTCCGGCCCCCAAGCCGGCCCCGGCCTCCCCGGCGCCGACCACCCCGGAGTTCACCGCTCCGCCGGCGGCTCCGGAGGCTCCGGCCGCCCCCGCGGCCTCGCAGGCCCCTCAGGCCCCGCGTCCGGCCACCCGTCCCGGTGCCCCGAAGCCCGGTGGCCGCCCGGCCCCCGCTCAGGGTGGCCAGGGCCAGGGTGGTCGCGGCGAGCGTGGTGACCGCCCCGAGCGCGGCGACCGTGGCGACCGTCAGGGTGCTCCGCGCCCCGGCGGCCAGGGCGCCCCGCGTCCCGGCGGTGCCCGTCCCTCGGGTCCGCGTCCGGGCAACAACCCCTTCACCTCTGGTGGCTCCACCGGCATGGCGCGCCCGCAGGCGCCCCGTCCGGGCGGCGCACGTCCCGGCCCCGGCGGCCAGGGCGGCCCCGGCGGCGCCCCGCGCCCGCAGGGTCAGGGTGGCCCCGGTGGCGCGCCCCGTCCGCAGGGTCAGGGCGGCGCACGTCCGTCCCCGGGCGGCATGCCTCGCCCGCAGGGCGGCGCTCCGCGTCCCGGCGGCGGTCCCGCCGGTAACCGTCCGAACCCGGGCATGATGCCGCAGCGTCCCGCTGCCGGCCCGCGTCCCGGTGGTGGCCCCGGCGGTGGCCGTGGTCCTGGCGGCGGCGGCGGTGGTCGTCCCGGCGGTGCCGGTGGCGGTCGTCCCGGTGGCGGCGGCTTCGCCGGTCGTCCGGCCGGTCCCGGTGGCGGTGGCGGCGGTTTCGCCGGTCGTCCCGGCGGTCCCGGTGGCGGCGGCGGTGCCGGTCGTCCCGGTGGTGGCGGCGGCTTCGGCGGCCGTCCCGGCTTCGGCGGTCGTCCCGGTGGTCCCGGTGCCCGTGGTGGCACGCAGGGTGCGTTCGGCCGTCCCGGTGGGCCCGCCCGCCGTGGCCGCAAGTCGAAGCGGCAGAGGCGCCAGGAGTACGAGGCCATGCAGGCCCCGTCGGTGGGCGGCGTCATGCTGCCTCGCGGCAACGGACAGACCGTCCGCCTGTCGCGCGGTGCCTCGCTGACCGACTTCGCCGAGAAGATCAACGCCAACCCGGCGTCGCTCGTCGGCGTGATGATGAACCTCGGCGAGATGGTCACCGCCACGCAGTCCGTCTCCGACGAGACGCTGAAGCTCCTCGCGGACGAGATGAACTTCGTCCTGGAGATCGTCAGCCCGGAGGAGGAGGACCGCGAGCTCCTGGAGTCGTTCTCCATCGAGTTCGGCGAGGACGAGGGTGGCGAGGAGATGCTCGTCTCCCGTCCGCCGGTCGTGACCGTCATGGGTCACGTCGACCACGGTAAGACCCGACTTCTGGACGCGATCCGCAAGACGAACGTCGTCGCGGGCGAGGCCGGCGGTATTACGCAGCACATCGGTGCGTACCAGGTCGCCACCGAGGTCAACGGCGAAGAGCGCGCCATCACCTTCATCGACACACCCGGTCACGAGGCGTTCACCGCCATGCGTGCCCGTGGTGCGAAGTCCACCGACATCGCGATCCTCGTGGTCGCGGCGAACGACGGTGTGATGCCGCAGACGATCGAGGCGCTGAACCACGCCAAGGCGGCCGACGTGCCGATCGTGGTCGCGGTCAACAAGATCGACGTCGAGGGTGCCGACCCGGTCAAGGTGCGCGGTCAGCTCACCGAGTTCGGTCTGGTGGCCGAGGAGTACGGCGGCGACACCATGTTCGTCGACATCTCCGCGCGCCAGGGCCTCAACATCGAGCAGCTGCTCGAGGCCGTGGTCCTGACCGCGGACGCCTCGCTCGACCTGCGGGCCAACCCGGAGCAGGACGCGCAGGGTATTGCCATCGAGGCCCACCTCGACAAGGGCCGCGGCGCCGTCGCGACCGTCCTCGTCCAGCGCGGTACCCTCCGCGTCGGCGACACGATGGTCGCCGGTGACGCGTACGGCCGAGTCCGCGCGATGCTCGACGACAAGGGCGAGAACGTGGAAGAGGCGACTCCGTCGACCCCGGTCCTCGTTCTCGGTCTCACCAACGTCCCGGGCGCGGGCGACAACTTCCTGGTCGTCGACGAGGACCGTACGGCCCGTCAGATCGCCGAGAAGCGTGCCGCCCGTGAGCGCAACGCCGCGTTCGCCAAGCGCACCCGCCGGGTGTCCCTGGAGGACCTCGACCAGGTGCTCAAGGCCGGTCTGGTCCAGGACCTCAACATCATCATCAAGGGCGACGCGTCCGGTGCGGTCGAGGCTCTCGAGTCCTCGCTGCTCCAGCTCGACGTCGGTGAAGAGGTCGACATCCGCGTCCTGCACCGCGGTGTGGGTGCGGTCACGGAGTCGGACATCGACCTGGCGATGGGCTCCGACGCCATCGTCATCGGCTACAACGTCCGTGCGGCCGGCCGTGCCGCGCAGATGGCGGAGCGCGAGGGCGTCGACGTCCGCTACTACTCGGTGATCTACCAGGCCATCGAGGAGATCGAGGCGGCCCTCAAGGGCATGCTCAAGCCGGAGTACGAGGAGGTCGAGCTCGGCACCGCGGAGATCCGCGAGGTCTTCCGCTCGTCCAAGCTCGGCAACATCGCGGGTGTGCTCATCCGTTCCGGCGAGGTCAAGCGCAACACCAAGGCCCGGCTCATCCGCGACGGCAAGGTCGTCGCGGAGGACCTCAACATCCAGGGTCTGCGCCGCTTCAAGGACGATGTCACCGAGATCCGCGAAGGCTTCGAGGGCGGTATCAACCTCGGAAACTTCAACGACATCAAGATCGACGACGTCATCGCGACGTACGAGATGCGCGAGAAGCCGCGCGGCTGATCGACTGCCTCACAGCAGTCTGATCGAGTCTGATCTGCGCGGTCAGTGTCGGGGCCGGTCGGCGGGGAAACAATCCCGTCGATCGGCCCCGGCCGTTCCGTGTACGGTTCTTGTGTCCCTGCCAAGTGGTTGGCGGGGCGCCGAACCCGTACCGGCGGGACATCCGGACACACATGTATGTGGGGACTCTGTCCTTCGATCTGCTCCTCGGCGACGTACATTCGCTGAAGGAGAAACGCTCCGTCGTGCGCCCGATCGTCGCCGAGCTCCAGCGCAAATACGCGGTGAGCGCGGCGGAGACGGGCGACCAGAACCTGCACCGGAGGGCCGAGATCGGCCTGGCGGTGGTATCGGGCGACTGGGGCCATCTCACGGACGTACTTGACCGGTGCGAGCGCCTGGTCGCCGCCCGGCCCGAAGTGGAGCTGCTGTCGGTCCGGCGGCGGCTGCACGGCGACGACGACTGAACAACAGGACGACTGAACAACAGCAGGACAAGCCCAGGGAATGCCCGGGGATAAGGGAGACGGAGCAGTGGCCGACAACGCGCGGGCGAAAAGGCTGGCGGACCTCATCCGAGAGGTGGTTGCTCAGAAGCTGCAGCGAGGGATCAAGGACCCGCGGCTCGGGACGCACGTGACCATCACGGACACCCGGGTGACCGGTGACCTGCGGGAGGCCACGGTCTTCTACACGGTCTACGGCGACGACGAGGACCGCGCGGCCGCGGCGGCGGGCCTGGAGAGCGCCAAGGGCGTGCTCCGGTCGGCGGTCGGCCAGGCCGCGGGCGTGAAGTTCACGCCCAGCCTGACCTTCATCGCGGACGCCCTGCCGGACAACGCGCGGGCCATCGAGGACCTGCTCGACAAGGCACGGATGTCGGACGAGAAGGTGCGGGAGGTCTCCGCCGGTGCCGAGTTCGCGGGCGGGCCCGACCCGTACCGCAAGCCCGAGGACGAAGACGCAGACCGGACGGACGGCGACGCCCCCGCATGAGCAAGAGCAGCACCACAACGCCGGACGGCCTTGTCATCGTCGACAAGCCGTCCGGCTTCACTTCGCACGACGTGGTGGCCAAGATGCGCGGGATCGCCAAGACCCGCCGCGTCGGCCACGCGGGCACCCTCGACCCCATGGCCACAGGCGTCCTCGTGCTCGGCGTGGAGCGCGCCACCAAGCTCCTCGGTCATCTGGCGCTGACCGAGAAGGAGTATCTGGGCACCATCCGCCTCGGCCAGAACACGATCACCGACGACGCCGAGGGCGAGATCACCTCGTCCACCGACGCCTCCAAGATCACCCGTGAGGCGATAGACGAGGGCATCGCCAAGCTCTCCGGCGACATCATGCAGGTGCCGTCGAAGGTCAGCGCCATCAAGATCGACGGCAAGCGGTCGTACGCGCGCGCCCGCAAGGGCGAGGAGTTCGAGATCCCGGCCCGGCCGGTGACGATCTCCGCCTTCACGGTGTACGACGTCCGCGACGCCGTCGCCGAGGACGGCACGCCCGTCCTCGACCTGGTCGTCTCGGTCGTCTGCTCCTCGGGGACGTACATCAGGGCGATCGCCCGCGATCTAGGCGCCGACCTCGGTGTCGGCGGCCATCTGACCGCGCTGCGGCGCACCCGCGTCGGCCCGTACAAGCTGGACGCGGCCAAGACCCTCGACCAGCTCCAGGAGGAGCTGACCGTGATGCCGGTGGCCGAGGCCGCTGGCCGGGCCTTCCCGCGCTGGGACGTGGACGACAAGCGCGGCCGGCTGCTGCTCAACGGCGTCCGGATCGACATGCCCGAGGAGTACGCGGGTGTGGGCGCCGTCGCCGTCTTCGACCCGGAGGGCCGCTTCCTGGTCCTCGCGGAGGAGTCGCGGGGCAAGGCCAAGAGCCTGGCCGTCTTCGCCTGAGGTGAGGTCAGGTCCGCCGTGGAGCGGGCGTGAGGTCCGCCGTGGAGCGGCGGACTCCGGTACGCCGCTCCACGGTCCCCCCACCCATCCCCCCTCAATCCCCCACTCAAGGTGTATCCATCGAGCCGCCCCGATTCACCCCTTCGGGCAGGCGCTCGGAGTGAACCGGGGGAGCGGAAGGGGGCGCGTTCGCACCGCGTCCTGTCCGGCTGATCATCGCCGACCTACGGTCGGTCGTGGGATGGGCGGCCGGGAGGTTCGAGCATGGCGGGACAGGGCCCACGGGCCGGGGGTGCCGGGGACGCCGCGGGCGCGGGGGAGCGGGGTGGCCGCGCGGTGCTCGACCGGGCTCTGGTGCGGGTCTGCGACCTGGCGGGGCGCCTGCGGGGCACGGGGTTCGCCGCCGACGAGCAGGGCACGGTCATCACCAGTCACGAGGCTGTCGACGGCCTGGCCAGAATCGTCCTGCACGGCCCGGACCAGCGCGTCCGCGCGGTCTCGGCCGACGCCGTGGTGGCGCTGCCCGAGGCCGATCTCGCGCTCGTGCGCACCGAGGGGCTGGGCCTGCGGCCCCTGCCCCTGACCGTGCGGGACTCCGTGTCGACCGGCGCCTATGTGCGGATCGCCGCGCTCGGCTGGCGCGAGGCCCGGGTCCTCGGCTCCTCCGCCGTGACGTACAGGGCGACGGACCGCTTCCATCCGATGGACACCGCCCTGGAGCTGGCGATCGGCACGGACGGCGCCGACGCGCTCCGGCCGGGCGGCGGGGCGGCAGGCGGACCGGTCCTGGACGCCTCGTCCGGCGCGGTCCTCGCCGTCCTGGGCACGGCGCTGCTTCCCCAGGATCCCGGCCCCGACCCGCTGGCCCCGTACCGCCCTCCTGGCTTCGCGGTTCCGCTGTGGGCGGCGGCCGCAGCCGATCCGGGCGGGCCGCTCGCCGCGCTGATCGCGCGCAACGCCGCGACCGTGCCCGCGTACGGCCGCGACCTGAATCTGGCGGGCGCGCTGCATCTGACGGCGACGTCGGCGGGCTCCGACGGGCCGCGCGAGCCGCACATCGAACCGGTCGAACGCCCGGAGGTGACAAGGGAGTTCGTCTCCTTCACCACCGGCTCAACGTACGTGCTCGGCCTGGTCGGAGACCCCGGCACGGGGCGTACGACGGAACTGGCGGCGCTCGCCGCCCGGCGGGCCAGAGGCGCCGAGCCCGCGCCCACGCTGTGGCTGCGCGGCGCCGATCTGCGGGGCACGGACGCGTCCGTGGCCGACGCGGTGGAACGGGCGCTCGACCGGGCGGGCCGGATCGTGGCGGCGTCGGAGGGCCTGGACCTGGGCCAGGGGCTCGGGGACGTCTCGGCGGGCCGAGTGGCACGGCTCGTACGGGACGCGGGGCGGCCGCTGCTGTTACTGCTGGACGGTCCCGAGGAGATGCCGCCCGCGCCGGCGCACCGCCTCGCCCGGTGGAGCGGCGGCACGGCCGAGTGGCTGCGGGACACGGGCACGCGCCTGGTCATCGCCTGCCGGGCGGAGTACTGGGGGGAGGCCGGGGCGCACTTCGACGCGGGTTCGCTGCACGGGGCGTCCGGCGCCGGGTTCCCCGCTTGCGTACGCCTTGACGACCTGACGGAACCGCAGGCGCGGCGGGCCCGCGCGCGGTACGGCATCCCGGACGGCGCGCTCGCCGAAGCCGACGCGCGGCATCCGCTGGCGCTGCGGCTCCTCTCCGAGGTACGGGCCGCCCGCCCCGACGCGCCGCCGCCGGGCACGCCCGGGCGGGAGGAGATCTTCGCCGCCCATCTGGACCTGCTGTGCCTGCGGGTCGCCGTGCGGCTAGCGGCGGCGAACGGTCTGCGGGGCACCGCGGTACGGCGCCTCGCGGCGAAGGTGGCGGGGCAGGTCCACGAGGCGGCGCGGCGCTGCCTCGGCCCCGGGGAGGGGGAGCTGGACCGCGCCTCCTTCGAGACGGTCTTCCCGTGGTCAGCGCTTCCCGCCACCCCCGGCTGCACGGGCTGGGCGTCGGCCGTGCTGGCGGAGGGGCTGCTGGTGCCGGCGGGCACGGGTTACCGCTTCGCGCACGAGGAGGTGGCCGACTGGCTCCAGGGCACGCACCTGGACGTGGACGGTGCGCTGACAGCCCTGGTCCACCACCACAGGCCTCACTCCCCGCCACCTCCGGAACAGCACTCCCAAGCCCACCCTCTCCGGACACCACGCCACCGCATCGGCCCGGTGATCGAGGCCCTGCTGTTGCTGGGGCGGCAGCGGGGGGTGCTGGAACTGAGGGCGAGGTTGGGGGAGTTGGTGGATACGCTGGCGGAGCTGGTGGACGGGGCGGCTGTCACCGACGCCGGTGCGGCACCGGCCGGAGGCGGTGGTGCGGCATCCGGCGCAGACGGCAGTGCCGCATTCGCCGAAGGGACTCCGCTATCCGCTGGCGGCGCCCCTGTGGGGGCTGGCCCCCAGCATGCCGCCACGTCCGGGCCTGCGACAGCCGGACCGCAGTGTGTTGTCGAGTCAGCCTCTCTAGAAGCCGGGCCGCAGCATGTCGTCGAGTGCGCGCTTGGGGCAGCCGGGCCGCAGCATGTTGTCGAGCCCGCGCTTGGGGCAGCCGGGCCGCAGTGTGCCGTCGAGTCAGCCTCTCTAGAAGCCGGGCCGCAGTGTGTTGTCGAGTCAGCCCCTCTAGAAGCCTGGCCGCAGCATGTCGTCGAGTCAGCCCCTCCAGAAGCCGGGCCCCAGCGTGTCGTCGCGTCTGGGCCTGCGGCAGCCGCGCCGCAGTGCGTCACCGCCTCCGCGCCTGCGGCAGCTGAGCCGCACCACCCCGCCACCTCCGCCACCCCCGCCCCACCGGCCCCCGTGTCGACGATCAGCCAGGCGCGGGGCAGTGTGGATGCCGGGGAGGAGGACCGGCGGTGGTGGGCTGTGGAGTTGTTGCGGGGGGTGCTGTTGCGTGTGCCCGACGCGGGGCCTTACCTTCCCGTGCTCGAAGCGCTCGCCGAACGCGCGGAGTTCGGGGTCGCCTTCTGGCTGGGGCTGCCGTTGCGGGACGCGGAACGGTTCACGCTGCTGCGGCGGCTCGTCGTGCGTAACGGGCCACCTGGTGCCCCGGACCGCTGTCTCGACGCCGTCGCCGAGCTCCTCGCCGCCTTCAGCGCCCGCCCGCACCAGCCGGGCCCGGCCGACGGCGACGCCCTGTGCCGCCTCGTCGACGCCGCGACCACGCCCGGCCTCGCGCGCCGCGTCGCCGACCTCGTGCGGGCTCTCCTGGAGGCCTGCCCCGAGGTCGCCGGGGCCGTCGCCGCCCACCTCGATCGGCGGCTCGAACAGGGCGCCGGCGTACGCCCCGTCCTCCTCCTACTGGTGGCCGGGCTGCTGCAGAGCCGTTCCGCGCCGATCAGGGAGGCCCTCGCATCCGTCCTCGCCGCCCCCGGCACCGCCGCCTCGCAGACCCTGCGGGCCGAACTGCTCGACGTACTGCTCAGCCAGGAGCAGGACCCCACGGTCCTGGAGAGCGTCCTGCGGACCGTCGCCGGGGCTGTGGCCGACGGCGCCGCAGAGGGCGGTGAGGCACGCGCCTGCGAGCGCCTGCACCGCATCGGCCTTCTCCTCGGGCGCACTCCGGAGGGCGCCTCCCGTTTCGATCGATGTCTGGTCGAACGGGCCCGCGCCGAGCCGCGCTTCGCCACCCTCCTGGCCCGTCGGCTCCGCGAAGCCCCTCAGGAGTGGGCCGCCCTGATCGGCCCGAGCGCCTCCCGGACGATCCTGGACCTCGCCGAGAGCGTACGGGTGCCGGCCCAGCACCGAGTGACCCCCGCCACCCCCTCCGAGGAGACACCGATGCGAGCAGGGACCCGTCGGCATGGCAGTCTTAGACCTGCGCAATCGGCAATGGGAACGTACAGACGTACGTGACGTACACGGGTTCGGCGAGGAGCAAAGAAGTGCAGCGCTGGCGTGGCTTGGAGGACATCCCCCAGGACTGGGGGCGCAGCGTCGTCACCATCGGTTCCTACGACGGCGTGCACCGCGGTCACCAGCTCATCATCGGCCGCGCCGTGGAGCGCGCCCGGGAGCTCGGCGTACCCGCCGTGGTCGTCACCTTCGACCCGCACCCCAGCGAGGTCGTGCGCCCCGGCAGCCACCCGCCGCTGCTCGCCCCGCACCACCGGCGCGCCGAGCTGATGGCCGACCTCGGCGTGGACGCGCTGCTGATCCTGCCCTTCACCACCGAGTTCTCGAAGTTGTCGCCCGCCGACTTCGTGGTGAAGGTCCTCGTCGACAAGCTGCACGCGCGCGTGGTCGTCGAGGGCCCCAACTTCCGCTTCGGCCACAAGGCCGCGGGCAACGTCGACTTCCTCGCCGAGCTCGGCCGGACGTACGACTACGAAGTCGACGTCATCGACCTGTACGTCACCGGTGACGCCGGCGGCGGCCGGCCCTTCTCCTCCACACTGACCCGGCGCCTGGTCGCCGAGGGCGACGTGACGGGCGCCGCGGAGATCCTCGGCCGCCCGCACCGCGTCGAGGGTGTCGTCGTACGCGGCGCCCAGCGCGGGCGCGAGCTGGGCTTCCCCACCGCCAACGTGGAGACGCTGCCGCACACCGCCATCCCCGCCGACGGCGTCTACGCCGGGTGGCTGCACGTCGAGGGCGAGGCGATGCCGGCGGCGATCTCCGTCGGGACGAACCCGCAGTTCGACGGTACCGAGCGGACCGTCGAGGCGTACGCGATCGACCGCGTCGGCCTCGACCTCTACGGGCTGCACGTGGCCGTGGACTTCCTCGCCTTCGTGCGGGGCCAGGCCAAGTTCGACTCCATCGAGGCGTTGCTGGTCGCCATCGCGGACGACGTGAAGAAGTCCCGCGAGCTGATCGAGGAGGCGCAGGCCGCCTAGCCGCCGCGGGCGGTGCGTGTTCTCTTCGCGGCCGCGCGTACGTCGTGGTTGCTCGCGCGGTCCCCCGCGCCTCTGAGGGGGGCACCGCAAGGCGCCCCTTCAGGGGCGCGCGGCCCGCTCCCGAGCCCAATGGCACGCCACCTGCGTCTCACCGCCCCCCGAAAGCACCGCCAGATCCTCCCCGCGGCAGCGGTCCGCCACGCCCGTCCGCCCGGCCTCGCCCGAGGCGAGCACCTGGCACCGCGCATGGAACCGGCAGCCCCCCGGGATACGGGACGGATCCGGCGGCTCGCCCGTAAGGACCACCGGCTCACCGGGGGCCTCCGGGAGGACCGACAACAGCGCTTGCGTGTAGGGATGATGAGGAGCCGTCAGCACCTCCTCCACCGTGCCCGTCTCGACGATGCGGCCCAGGTACATCACCGCGACGCGGTCCGCGATGTTCCACGCCAGGCCCAGATCGTGCGTCACCACGAGCGCCGAGAGGCCGAGTTCGTCCCGCAGGCGCAGCAGCAGGGCGAGGATCTCCCCGCGTACGGAGGCGTCGAGGGAGGCCACCGGCTCGTCGGCGACGATGAGTTCGGGTTCGAGGACCAGCGCGCCCGCGATGACGACGCGCTGGCGCTGTCCGCCCGACAGTTCGTGCGGGTAGCGCAGGAAGAAGCGCTCCGGTGGGCGAAGCCCGGCCCGTGAGAGGGCCCCGGCGACCGCGGCCCGCTCGTCACCCGCGTACCCGTGGATGCGCAGCCCCTCGGCCACGGCCTCGTACACCGTGTGCCGGGGGTTGAGCGACCCGCTGGGGTCCTGCAGGACGAGCTGGACGCGCTTGCGGTACGCCTTGAGGGCGCGCCCGGAGTAGTTCAGCGGCTTCCCCGCGAACGTCACCCTGCCGGAGGTCGGCTGCACCAGGCCCAGCAGCGAACGGGCCAGCGTCGTCTTGCCGCAGCCCGACTCGCCGACCAGGGCGACGATCTCGCCGCCCACGATGTCGAGGTCGACGCCGTCCACCGCCCGCGCGGTCGGCGCGCCCCTGCGGCCGGGGAAGGCGATGTGCAGATCGGCGGCGGACAGCAGAGGGCCGCCGGGCTCGGGAATGGTCATGCGCGGCTCCTCCTGCAGGCGGGTGCTTCGGTCACGGCGTGCGCTCCGCTCCACGGCGGCTTCGGGTCACGGTGTGCGCTCCGGCGCCGGTTCGGCCATGGGCCGCACGGGAAGCGGCGCGCCCGCGTGGACGCACGCGGCACGGTGGTGCGTACCCGCGTCCCGCAGGGCCTGGTCGTCCGTCGCGCAGGAGTCCAGGGCCACCGGGCAGCGCGGATGGAACGTACAGCCCGTGGGGAGCGCCGACGGGTCGGGCGGGTCGCCCGGCAGGCCGCGCGGTGCGAACCGGGACGCCGCGTCGCCGATCCGCGGGAAGGCGGCCGACAGGGCCTTGCCGTAGGGGTGCCGGGCGTTCTCGTAGACCTGCGTGGCCGGGCCCTCTTCGACGACGCGGCCCGCGTACATCACCGCGAGCCGGTCGCAGGTGTCGGAGAGCACCGCCAGATCGTGGCTGATCATCATCAGGCCGAGATCCTGCTCGGTCACCAGCTGTTCGATCAGGCGCAGGATCTGGGCCTGGATCATCACGTCGAGCGCGGTGGTCGGCTCGTCCGCGATGATCAGGCGGGGGTCGCAGGCCAGCGCCATGGCGATCATGACGCGCTGGCGCTGGCCGCCGGACAGCTCGTGCGGATACGCCTTCGCGCGGGCGGCGGGCAGCCCCACGTGTTCGAGGAGTTCGCCGACTTTCCTTTCCGCGCCCGCCTGCGTCGCCTTCTTGTGGAGCAGGATCGGCTCGGCGATCTGGTCGCCGACGCGGTGCACGGCGTTCAGCGAGTGCATCGCGCCCTGGAAGACGATCGAGGCGCCCGCCCAGCGCACCGCCCGGACCCGGCCCCACTTCATGGTGAGGACGTCCTCGCCGTCGAGCAGGATCTCGCCGGACACCTTCGTGCCCGCGGGGAGCAGCCGCAGCAGGGCCAGCGCGAGCGTCGACTTGCCGCAGCCCGACTCGCCGGCGACGCCGAGCTTGTGGCCCGCGTCGACGTGGAGGCTGACGCCACGGACGGCGGCGGCGCCGTTCGCGTACGTCACTTCGAGGTCGCGTACGTCGAGGAGACGCCGGTCGTTCGCTTGGGTCAGGTCGGTCAACGGGAGGCCCCCAGTCTGGGGTTGAGCACGGATTCCACGGCGCGGCCGCACAGCGTGAACGCCAGTGCGACGATCGCGATGGCGACGCCGGGCGGGGCGAGGTACCACCAGTGGCCCGCGCTGACCGCGCCCGCCTCGCGCGCGTCCTGGAGCAGGCCGCCCCACGAGACGCTCGTCGGGTCGCCGAGGCCGAGGAAGGCGAGCGTGGCCTCGGTGAGGATGGCGCCGGAGATGACGAGGGTGGTCTGCGCGAGGACGAGCGGCATGACGTTGGGCAGCACGTGCCGGCCCATGATGTGGCCGTGGCCGCCGCCGAGCGCCCGCGCCCGCTCGATGTACGGCCGTGACTCGACCGCCAGCGTCTGCGCGCGGACCAGGCGTGCCGTCGTGGGCCAGGTCGTCACGCCGATCGCCAGGATGATCGTCCAGATCGAGCCGGACAGCACCGCGGCGAGGGCGATGGCCAGCACCAGCGTCGGCATCACCAGGAACCAGTCGGTGACGCGCATGATGACGGTGGAGTACCAGCCCCTGAAGTGCCCGGCCGTGATGCCGACGAGCGTGCCGATGGCCACCGAGAGCACGGCGGCGAGCAGCCCGACGGTCAGTGACATGCGCGCCCCCCACACCAGCAGGCCCAGCAGGTCACGTCCGAACTGGTCGGTGCCCAGCGGGAACGCACCGCTCGGCGACTCCATCGGCTCGCCCGGCGCCTCGGTGACGCTCTGCGCGTCCGAGCCGACGAGCACCGGCGCGAAGATCGCGGCGAGCCCGATCAGCACGAGCGTGGCAAGCCCGAAGAGCCCGGTCCGGTGTGTGCGGTACTCCCGCCAGAAGCGCACCGCGGAGTGCCGGCGGCGGGTCCGGGCGAGGGACCGCGCGCTCTTCCCGGTCGCGGCGGGCGCGGTAGGGGAGGTGGGGCTGGCGGGGGTGGAGGAACCGGTAGGGCTGGCGGGGTCGGTGGGGCTGGTCGGTGCGGATTCGGTCGTCATCGGCCCACCCGGGGATCGAGCAGCGGATAGATCACGTCGGCCAGGGTGTTCATCAGGATCACCGCGGTGGAGAAGACGAAGAACAGCCCCTGCACCAGCGGCAGATCGGGCACGCTCAGCGCCGAGTAGAACAGCCCGCCGAGCCCCGGCCAGGAGAAGACGGTCTCGACGAGGATCGCGCCCGCCACCACCGTGCCGAGATTGACGAACATCAGCGTGACGGTCGGCAGCATCGCGTTCGGCACGGCGTGCCGGCGCCGCACGAGGTCGTCCCTGAGCCCCTTGGCGCGCGCGGTCGTCAGATAGTCGCCGCCCATCTCGTCGAGGAGGGAGGACCGCATGACCAGCAGCGTCTGCGCGTACCCGACGGCGACCAGCGTGATCACGGGCAGCACCATGTGGTGGGCGACATCGACGACGTACGCGAAGCCCGTCTCACCCCCCGACTCCAGTCCACCCGTCGGGAACATCCCGGGAATCGGCCCGATCCCCACCGCGAACACGATGATCAGCAGCAGCCCGAGCCAGAACGACGGCACGGAGTACAGCGTCAGCGCGAGGCCGGTGTGGAAGCGGTCGCCCAGCTTGCCGTTGCGCCAGGCGGTGCGCGTGCCGAGCCAGATGCCGATGAGCGTGTAGAGGACGTACGCCGTTCCGGTGAGGAGCAGCGTGGCGGGCAGCGCCTCCGTGATCTTGTCCATCACGGGGGCGTGGAACTGGTACGACGTTCCGAAGTCGCCGCTCAGGACCTTGCCGGTGTAGTCCCAGAACTGGGCCATGACCGGCTTGTCGAGGCCGAACTCCTTGCGCATCGCGGCGAGCTGTTCGGCGGAGACGCGCTTGCCGCCCGTCATCTGCTTGACGGGGTCGCCGGGGATCAGCCGGAACAGGAAGAAGCTGGTGACGAGCACGGCGAACAGCGACACGATCGCGCCGCCGAGCTTGCCCGCCACATAGAGGAGGTAGGCACGGGCGTTGCGGACCCGCGGCCCGCGGGCCGACGAGAGCCCGGCCGCAGCCGGTTCGCCGTCGGCCCCGGGACCCGGTGGGCCCTTGGTGTCGAGCAGTGCGGGATTGCTGTCAGCGGTCATGCGTTACTCGCGGTCCTCTGCGGTCGAACGGCGGCGCAGGGCGAACAGGACTCCGCCGCCCACGAGCACCACCGCGGCAGCGGCGATACCGATGATGACACCGGTCGAGCTGCCGTCCTTGGAGGAACTCTTCCCATCCGCGGGGACGGCCGACCACCAGCTCCAATATCCATCCTGGCCGTAGATGTTGCCGGCGGCCGTCGGCATGGTGGTGATGGACTTGATCTGGTCGGTGCGGTAGGCCTCGACGGCGTTCGGGTACGCGAGGACGTTCATGTACCCGGAGTCGTACAGCCACGACTGCATCCGCTCGACGATGTCGGCCCGCTTGTCCGGGTCGTACTCGGCGAGCTGCTCGGCGTAGAGCTCGTCGTACTTCTTGTCGCAGATGAAGTTGTCGGTGGCGGCGCTCTCCTTGGCCTTCACCGGCAGCGCGGCGCAGGTGTGGATGCCGAGCACGAAGTCCGGATCGGGGTTGACGGACCAGCCGTCGAAGGCGAGGTCGTACTCGCCCGCGTACCAGGGCACGGAGACGTCGTCGAGGCAGTTGACCTTCAGCCCGATGCCGAGATCCCCCCACCACTCCTTCAGATACTTCCCGACCGCCTTGTCGTTGGGGTCGGTCGCGTGGCACAGAATGCGCAGGTTCAGCGGCTTGCCGTCCTTGCCGACGCGCTGCCCGTCACTGTTCTCCTTGTAGCCCGCTTCGTCGAGGAGCTTGGCGGCCCTCTCCGGGTCGTACTTCATCTCCTGGTCGGCGGAGGGCTTCCAGGCGTACTCGGAGAAGCGCGGCGGAATGTAACCGGCGCCCTCGACGGCGTTGCCCTGGAACACCTTGTCGACGATCGCCTCGCGGTCGACGGAGAGGAACAGTGCCTGACGGACCCTCTTGTCCAGCAGGGCGGGGTGCCCGTCACCGAACCTCTTCCCGTCCTTCGTCTTCGCGCCGGGGTTGGTGGCGATGGCGAAGAAACGACGCCCGGGCCCCTCATTGACCTTGACGTTCTCCTCGTTCTCCAGGGACTTGGCCTGCGCCGGAGTGAGCGCGGGCTGCCCGGCGACGAACGACACCTCACCCTTGCGCAGGGCGGAGACGGCGGCGTCCTGATCCTTGTACGTCTTGAAGACCAGCTCGTCGAACTTGGCCGCACCGCGCCAGAAGTCCTTGTTGGCCTTGAGCCGGACGTACTGGTCGACCTTGTAGTCCGTCAGGATGAACGGCCCGTTGCCGACGACAGGGAAGTCCTTGTCGTTGTTGAACTTCGAGATGTCATCGACCTTCTCCCAGACATGCTTGGGAACGATCGGCACGTCGAGAGCAGCCATCGTGGCCTGCGGCTTCTTCAACTCGATGACCAGCTTGGTGGGGCTCGGCGCGGTCACCTTCCTGAAGTTGGTGACGAAGTTCGAGTTCGCGGTGGCGGTGCCCTCCTTGGACATCACCTTGTTGAACGTCCACGCCGCGTCCTCGGCGGTGGCGGGCTTCCCGTCCGACCACTTGGAGTCGTCGCGGATGGTGTACGTCCACGTCAGCTTGTCGGCAGACGGCTTCCAGTCGGTGGCGAACCCGTCTATGGCCTTGTTGTTCTTGGCGTCGTAGTTCGTCAGGTACTCATACGTCAGCCGGTGGATGCTGGTGCTGAGCAGCCGCTGGGCGAGGAACGGACTGAGCGAGTCGACGCTCTGCGCCACGGCGACGGTGAGGACCTTCTTGTCGCCGTCTTCGGCCTGCGCCTGCTGCGGGGCCGGGTTGAGCGGTGTGGCGAGACCGGCCGTCAGAGTGAAGGCGGCGGCGCCACCGGCGAGCGTAAGCTTCAGGCGGCCGCGGCCGCGGCTGTGGCCGCCGGGGCGGGGACAGGGGCGAAGGCGGGGGGTCCGTGGTGCCGCCGTTTCGGCTGCTTCTGCTGATCTGCCGTGCTGATCTTGTGTGTCCATGGGTCGTGACCTCGCGTCATCGCTCACACAGGGATGGCTGGTTACACGCAGGTGGATCAAGGAACGTCAGCTGGTTGATGTGTGTTTACCAGCGCCAGTCTGCACGCGTCAACGGCGGGTGAACCCCATGTGGCCTGCGGAAATAACGAGTTGACCGTGATTTCATCCGCATTGGTCAAGACCTCTGACGCATGGCTGGTGAGGGGGTGGCGGCGGAGGGAGGGGGGCTTGACCTGCTGGTCTGCGCCGACCGTGCCGACAGCACGCCGGTGGGCCCGCACCGAGAACGGTGCGGGCCCACTGAGGAGTCACGGTGACTGCTGCTACTGCTACTGCTGCGGAGGCGGCGGCTGCTGGAAGGGTGCCCCCGGCTGGAACGGGGCGCCGGGCTGAACGGGGGGCGGAGCGTGTCCGTCCTGGTTCTCAGCCTGAGCCTGAGCCTGAGGCGGTTGGGGCTGGGGCTGGGGCTGATGGGGTGTCGGCGCTTGCTGGGGCGGCTGGGCTTGCCAGCCGTGTGGAGCGTCGGGCTGCTGCGGGTAGGGCTGCTGCACGGGCTGGGGTTGTTGCTGAGGTTGCGCTTGCGGTTGCGGTTGCTGAGGAGCGTACGGCTGCGGCTCCTGCGCCCCGTACGGCTGAGGCTGCCCGGCCGCGGGTGCTTGCTGCACGGGCGCCTGCTGCTGGCCGGGCATCGGCGGAGCCATGTGCGGCGGCGGATTCCCGTCCGACGTCCACAGCCCCTGCTGCTGCTGAGCCCGCACGAAGTCCTCGGCCACCATCGCCGAGAGATTGAAGTACGCCTCCCGCACCTTCGGCCGCATCATGTCGAGATCGACCTCCGCACCGGCGGCGAGATGCTCGTCGAAGGGAACGACGACAACCCCCCGGCACCGTGTCTCGAAGTGCGACACGATGTCATCGACCTTGATCATCTTCCCGGTCTCCCGCACGCCGGAGATGACCGTGATGGACCGCGAGACAAGATCGGCGTACCCGTGCGCGGACAGCCAGTCCAACGTCGTGGACGCACTGCTCGCACCGTCCACCGACGGCGTCGAAATGATGATCAGCTGATCGGCGAGGTCGAGCACCCCACGCATGGCGCTGTAGAGCAGCCCCGTACCGGAGTCCGTCAGGATGATCGGGTACTGCTTGCCGAGCACGTCGATGGCGCGCCGGTAGTCCTCGTCGTTGAACGTGGTCGACACGGCCGGATCGACGTCGTTGGCGATGATCTCGAGCCCGGACGACGCCTGCGAGGTGAAGCGCCGGATGTCCATGTACGAGTTGAGGTATGGGATCGCCTGGACGAGGTCACGGATGGTGGCCCCGGTCTCGCGCCGCACGCGCCGCCCGAGCGTACCGGCGTCGGGGTTGGCGTCGATGGCAAGGATCTTGTCCTGCCGCTCGGTGGCCAGCGTCGACCCCAGCGCGGTGGTGGTGGTCGTCTTGCCCACGCCACCCTTGAGGCTGATGACAGCGATCCGGTAGCACGACAGCACCGGCGTCCGGATCAGCTCCAACTTCCGCTGCCGCTCGGCCTCTTCCTTCTTCCCGCCGAGCCTGAACCGAGAACCGCCGCCCGTGGGCCGGCTGCTCTTCGCCTTCGACTTGGTGTTGCGCAGCAGCCGGTCGGAGGAGAGCTCGACGGCGGCGGTGTACCCGAGCGGGGCACCCGGGTTGGTCCGCTCCCGCTGATCGTGCTGAACGGCCTGCGGCCAGGCGGCACCGGTACGAGGATCGACGGGGGGCGCGGGCTGCGGCTGCGGTTGCTGGTTCTGAGCCTGGATGGGCGGCAGCGGCAGCGGCTGTGCCTGCGGCGCGGGCGGCTGCTGCGCCTGGGGAGCGGGAGCTTGCGGGAACCCGTAACTTCCGCCCTGCGGAGCCGAGGCGGTAGCGACATGACCGGGCGCACCCGGCTGCGGGAACCCATAACCGCCCTGCGGCGCTGGGGCAACGGGAGCCGGACCAGGCGCCGGACCAGGAGCGGGCGCGGGCGCTGGCGCTGGCGCCTGAACGGGCGCGACGGGCGCCGACTGCGGAAACCCGTACGCCCCCTGAGGAGCCTGCACCGGCACATCGGCAACCGGAGCACTGGGCGACGACGGCCACGCACCAGGAGCGGCCTGCGGCTGAACCGCGGCCGGAGGCTGACCCTGAGACTGCTGCTGCACGGGCGCGGCAAAGGGAGCCGACGCAGGCGGCGCGGGCTCGGGCTGTACGGGCTGCGCGGTCGGCGGGGCTTGTGTGGGTGCGGGCGCGGCGACGGGCGCCGGTTGGACGGGGTGGGCAGGCGGCGGGGTCTGCGCCTGCACGGGCTCGGGCTGCGCGGTCGGCGGGGCCTGTGTGGGTGCGGGCGCGGCGACGGGCGCCGGTTGGACGGGGTGGGCAGGCGGCGGGGTCTGCGCCTGCACGGGCTCGGGCTGCGTGGTGGGCGGGGCTTGTGTGGGTGCGGGCGCGGCGACGGGCGCCGGTTGGACGGGGTGGGTAGGCGGCGGGGTCTGCGCCTGCACGGGCTCGGGTTGCGTGGTGGGCGGGGCTTGTGTGGGTGCGGGCGCGGCGACGGGCGCGGGCTGAACCGGCTGCGCGGGCGGCGGAGCCTGTGTAGGCGCGGGCCACTGCGGCGCCGAGGCCGGAGCCGCGGGCTGGTAGGCGGGCGGCAACGGCGGAAGCCCGCTCTGCGGCACGGGCGGCGGCGGAGCCCAGGAAGAGGGCACGGAGTCCTGCACGTCAGCGCCGCTATTGCCACTGCCACTGCCACTGCCATCGCCATCACCGGCGGAGACGACGGCGGGATCCTGCGGCTCGGCCTCACCAACACCCGCACTGACGCCCGCGCGCTCCTCACCCGCGCGCTCCTCACCCACGCCTACGACGGACGCGGAACCAACCACCACGTCGTCACGCGAGACATCCCCCTCACCGGACAGTTCGGAGCCGACCTGCCCCGCCCCCGCGACCTCACCTTCGGCAGCGGACGCGCCCTCGGGCTCAGCCGCGACCTCGGAAGAGGCGGCACGCTCCTCGATCTCCCGCTTGAGAGCACGGGCGGAGAACCGCATGGTGGCACCACTCTCAAGGTCACCACTCTCAAGGTCGCCACTCCCCAGGCTCCCCGAACCAGCCTCATCGAGTTCAACGTCGGCCGCCGAAGCCCCCGCAGCCTCAACCACCTCACCAGCAGAGTCGGCGTCAACCTCGTTCTTGGGCACGACCCCGGTCACATGGACGGAAGCGGCAGGCCCGGCAACGGCAGCGCTCCAGTCGGTGGCCCCACCACCGGACGCCACCGACGGCACGTCAGCGGCATCCGGTGCGTCCCGCTCCTCATCCGGAGCCGCAGGCTGAAACCCGCTCCCCACGGGAAGCTTCGGCATCACACTGGGAACACCGTTCGAGGACGCGTCGGACGGCGGCTCATCAGGGGCGGGCGGAGCCAGGGGCGCGGGCGGCGCGGCGAAGGAGGGCATGACAGGAGCAGGAGCAGGAGCAGGAGTAGGAGCCGGAGCGGGCGCACCCGAAGCAGGAGCCTCCGAGGCAGGTTCGGAGGGAGCCGAAGCCGAGACGGGCGGCGAGGACGGAGTCTCCCCCGCACTGCCCGAAGCATTCTGCGTATACCAGGCAGGCGGGGCGTAGTCGATGGTGAACTCGCCCGTCGTCTCGGCGGCGGACTCCGCGTCGGACTGATCATCGACGGGTGAGTCCCAGCCCCCGCGGATCTCGTCCCGATCGCTGTTCACAATGCCTCCTGGTGTGGTCGAGCACCCTCGTGCCGTGGTGGGGGGCGACCGTTCCTGTCGTCCGATCCGCCTGGCTCTCCCCGTTGAGACGCACGCGACCCGCACGCGGGTTTCCGGCGTCACGCCCTGCCCCAGACTAATCACCAAAACCACCGGCACGGCAGGGCAGCCCACCCCACCTGTGCTGGCCATTGCGTCACGCTCCACAGAAGAGCGATCCACGTACATCAAAACGCGCCGGACAAACCCCCCAACAACGGATGGAAGGCGCCCAACGCGACGTCAACTCGCCCTCCGACTCAGCCTCAGTCCATCCGTCGAGCGGAACCCAACAATCCGGTCTCGGTATCAGTGGCCTGCGTCATCACGTACTGCCGGTCCCGATCGGCACACCACAACGTCACCCCATCGGCGAGCGTCGGCAACGAATCCACGTCCCCCCGGGGCAACCCCAGCGACCGCCCGATCTGCACCGCCTCGTCCGGCGAGACCCGCTGCACCCCCACAAGCCGGGCCTGCCGCATCAGCCGGGGTGCAACAGGACTCAGATAGGGCAACACCGTCAGCACCGACTGCCAGGGCCCGGCCACAACCCGCCCCCGAGGCGGCCGCATCCCACAGTCCCGCACCACAAGCACAGGACTCCCGGCCGACGCCCCCAAAGGCGGCACCCGCCCCACCTCATGCACAGCCATCCCGCTCTGCCCCGCCCCAAGCGCCCGCAACAACTGCCCCCACGCCTCCGCCCGCCCGGTCTCGACCGCCACGCGGGCCCCGGTGGCGGCAGCCCGAAACGCGATGACCTGAGCCGTCCAGAGTCCTCCGATGAGCAGCACGTCGTAAGGCGTGGGCCGGTTGACCCCGAGGACCGCGGGCACACCCTGCGCGTCCACGCCGATGACGACCCCGTCGTCACCGATGGGCAGTGAAAGCGCGTCCACCTCATCGGGCGGGAGCGCATGCCGTCCGTGGCGCGGCCCGAGGATCCCGAAGCCGCGGCGCAGCGCGGTGCCTCCGGGCAGCGGCGTGGCCATCAACGGGCACCGCCGAGCGGCAGTGTGGCCAGCATTCCAGGCAGTTGCTCGTGATCGAGCCGCATCAACGTGCTCCCCGCCTGACGGGAAGCGCGCTCGACAGCGCCGCGAGCCGCCGCGAGCTCGGCCTCGCTGCGCCCGGTCACCCGCACATGCCCACGCAACGAGACTTCCTGCCGATCGGCGCGCCCCAGCGTCAGACTGAAGGTCGTGGCCAGCGTCGGAACAGCGGTGAGCAGGGCCACCAGCCGAGGCAGCGACGGTTCCCCGGAAACCCCGAGCCGGGGCCAGCGTCGCACCCAGTAGGTCGTGTGCCGCCGATTGTCGCAGCGCCACGCGCGCGGGGACTCCTCCGTCCGCCGCTGCGGTTCCTCGGTCCGCCCGGCCTCCGCCGTCACCAGCGGATTGGCACAGGCCGACGTGGCGATGGCGGAGGTCAGTCCGTCCTCGCTCAGCACCGTCGCCCGGAAGCCCGCCCCGGTGAGGCGGCTCGCCAGTTGGTCCACGGCACGCACCACACATTTCTGCGCCCCGACAAGACCGCCACCACGTGCTGCCACTGCCTCGGCACACAGCTCAGGGTCGAGCTTCAGGGCGATCCAGGTGATCCGAACCGCGGGCGCCCCGGTCTGAGCCTGCAGGGGAGCGTAGTTGCTGACCGCCAGTGAGTCCTGCGGCAGGTGCAGCGCGGGCGCCGGCTGGGTGTGCAGCACGATCTGCGCCGACTCGAGCCGGATACCGTCCACTTCGAGCGCGTCGCGCACCAGCCCGACCGGCAGTGCCTGCCGTTCCCGCTCGGCCCGCAGCGGGGTCGAGTCCGACTCGATCTGCAGCACCGCGGTCACGAAGGTGCCGTCTCCCACCATCCCGAATTGCCGCCCGTCCTGGCCGCTGTACGTGTACGTGCGCAGTGCGGGGTCGCACTCCACAGCAAGAGCGAAACCAGGCTCTGTGCCCGGCGGTATCGGCGTACTCGCGGCGAGGCGTCTGCGGGCCCACAACGCCCGCACCACGCCCAGCCATTCGGGCAGGGGGCGCCCGTGACGACGTACGACGACGAACGCCACCAGCACGGCTGCCACCGCAGCCGTCAGTACGACCGTCGGCGGGCCCACGACCCAGGCGGTCAGCAACAGGGCAGCGGTGACCTCGATCAGCACGAGTCGTTGCAGGCGAAACGAGCTGAACTGCCGTGAGCGGGCGCGGAGACGAAACGCGACGACCGTCCCCGTGGCCCTGTTCCGCAGTGCGGAAGCCATCAGCCCCAACCCTCCCCCGTAAGACACTCGCGAAGTCGCTCGTATCGGCGATCGGCCTGCTGAGTGGGGAAGTTGAATCTCAAGACAGCTCGGACACCTCACCCACCACGCATGCGCGATTACACAACAGGCATAGTAGGGGTCCGGTCTGACAACGGAGGGTGGGGGCCACGCGCTCCCGGCGCCGCACGGGGAGAAGCAGGCACTTATGGCATCACGGCGGGATGAACTCAACGCCTACACCTTCGCGAAGCGTCGCACCCTGGCCGCCTTCATCCAACCGTCTCCTTCGGGCTCGGAGGAGGGCGCACCACGGCCGATGCGCGCTGTGCTGCCCGGCCTCATCGTCGGGGTGATCGTCCTGGCGGTGTTCGGGGCGTGGGGGATGTTCCGGCCGGCGGCCAAGCCCGGCTGGGACAAGCCGAAAGAGCACGTGATCATCGCGAGCGACTCGACGACTCGGTACGTCGTCCTCAAGACCGATGGCGAGCCCCAGCTGCACCCGGTCCTCAACATGGCGTCGGCGAAGCTCCTCCTTGACGACGGCAAGGGTGAAGTCATCAACGTCGACGAGTCCGTGCTCGACAAGGGCACGATCCCGCACGGCGCCACCATCGGCATTCCGTACGCCCCTGACCGGCTGCCACCGGCCGCGGAGGCCGGCACCGCGAAGCGCTGGGCGGTGTGTGAGCGTCCGGTACAGGGAGGCAGGGCCATCCAGAAGGCCGCGTTCGTGCTGGCCGCCCGCGACGAGGGGAAGACCGAGGGCGACGAACGGCTGCGGGGAGGCGAGTTGCTGTACGTAGTCGGCCCCGACAAGGTCCGCTACGTGGTTGACGCGCGAGGCACCGCCTATCGGGTCTCGGCGAAGGACGAGCTCCTGCCGCGCACCCTGGTGGGATCCGACCGCGTACCGCAGCGGGTCTCCAAGCAATGGCTCAAGACGCTGCATGTCGGTGACCCGATCACCTTCCCGAAAGTGCCGGGCGCCCCCGGGGACAACGCCGGCGTACCGGACCTGCGGGACCCGGCGGCGAACAAGGTGGGCATGGTCCTCCGGGCGAACAACGGCGACAGAATGCAGCACTACGTAGTCCTGCCCGGACGCGTCGCACCGGTCTCCGACTTCACCGCGAAGCTGCTCCTGAGCAGCCGGAGCCTGGCCGACCTGGGACAAGCGGGCCACGCCCGTGACATCAGCGCCGGAGCCTTCACTCCCGACTCCGAGGAATTCGGCGCACAGTACACCTGGCCGTCCGAGGAACCCCCGCCCGCCAACCGCGCCTCCGTAGGCCGTGGCGGCCGCAACACCGTGTGCAACGTGCTGCGTCGCGTCGACGTGGACAACGGCAGGACGACGCTAAGTACCTGGGCAGGCAAGAATTTCCCCGCCAGCCTGCCCACGGGCTCGTCGAGCGCGCACGTCACTCCGGGCTCGGGCCAGCTCTACCGCCACTTCCTTGGATCGGAGACCAAGGCGGGCAGCGTGTTCCTGGTTACCGACACGGGCCTGCGCTACGCCATGCAGTCAAACAGCGACAGCGCGACGGAGGACGAGGGCATCGGCACCTCGGCCCAGCAGCGGAAGCGCGAGCAACAGGAAGCGCGGCAGGCCCAGACCCGCCTCGGGTACGGGGACGCGGAGGTGACTCCGGTGCCTGCCGCATGGTCCAACCTCCTGCCGACAGGGCCGCGTCTGTCGACAGCCGCGGCGCGCCAGCCACAAGGCTCTTAGATCCTCGGG
The DNA here is from genome assembly GCF_053589195.1 of Streptomyces sp. NPDC003379. Taxonomy (NCBI): domain Bacteria; kingdom Bacillati; phylum Actinomycetota; class Actinomycetes; order Kitasatosporales; family Streptomycetaceae; genus Streptomyces; species Streptomyces sp. NPDC003379. The sequence goes on from NZ_JBSFRK010000006.1 coordinate 232,129, forward strand.
GGAAGCCCACCATGACGTATGTACGCACGCAGGCCCCCCGGGCCAGGAGCGCTGCGATGGTGGCCGCCGCACTGCTCTTCACGGCGGCCACAGCCACTCCCGCGGCCGCGGAGCCCAGGGCCGCGGACCAATGCACGTTCCCGTCCAAGAAGTACTCCGGCCGCCCCTGGGCGCTGCAGCGTGTCCTCCTGGACGAACTGTGGCGCCAATCCACCGGAGAAGGTGTACGCGTCGCGGTGATCGACACAGGAGTGGATGTCAAGAACCCTCAGCTCACGCGGGCGGTGGACGTCTCACGGGGCCGCAACTACCTTCCGGCCAAGGACGTCAAAGGCAAGAAGATCGAACGTGGCAAGGCGAACGGCACGACGGACGTGGTCGGCCACGGGACGCGGGTGGCGGGCATCATCGCGGCACGCCCTGCCAAGGACACGGGATTCGTGGGCCTCGCCCCAAAGGCGACGATCATTCCTATCCAGCAGAACGACGCGGAGGGCCACGGCACCACGCAGACGCTCGCGGAAGCCATCGACTACGCCGTCGACGTGGGCGCGGACGTCATCAACATCTCCCAGGACACGGCCAACGCGGTGAAGCCGGCCCCGGAGCTCGAAGAGGCGGTGAACAGGGCGCTCGCACGGCAACGGGTGGTTGTGGCCTCTGCAGGCAACGACGGCCTGGGCGGCAACGTCAAGAAGACGTATCCCGCTTCCTATGACGGCGTGCTGGCAGTGGCAGCCTCGGACCGAAACAACGAACGTGCTCCGTTCTCCCAGTCCGGCGCGTTCGTGGGCGTGGCTGCCCCCGGCGTGGACATGATCTCCACCGTTCCTGTCGGCGGCCACTGCACCGACAACGGAACCAGCTTCGCCGCCCCGTATGTAACCGGGGTCGCGGCTCTCATCAAGGCCAAGCACAGTGACTGGACGGCACGCCAGATCACCGCTCAGATCAAGCAGACCGCAGAACGCTCGGTAGCCGGTCACGACCGCCTGGTCGGCTGGGGCGTCGTGGACCCGGTCCGAGCCCTGACGGAAGACGATCACCGGATCGAGACGCCTACCCCCGGAGAGGGCCTCACCCGAGCGAAAGCCCCAACTCCCGCGAAACTCCACCTGGGTGAGACATCGGAAGAGCGTACGGCGCGTATCGCCACGTACGTAGCCGTGGGGGCGGTGGTGCTGGTAGCGGGGCTTGGTGGGGCAGGAGTGGCTGTGCGAGACGCACGACGCAGACGCCGGCGGACGCAGTAGCGTCTTTGCGAGGAGAGTCGCAGACGTCAGTACTGGTCGACTCTTTCGCCTTCTGGGACCTGGTAGCAGCCTGAGATCACTCTTACGGTCAACTTGGGCGGGTTGTCTTTAGCGTAGTGCGTGACGCGGACGCTGAATTTCCTCTTGTCATTGTCGGCAGTGAGGTTCAGGTTTCTGTTCGGGCTGGCATCGTGCTCGTACTCGACGACCTTCCATCCATTCTTGGGCAGCTCTTCCCTGAGGCGTTTCATCACGTCGTCAAGCGCCTTGTCCGATTCTGGCGTGAAGCTCCAGGGATGACGCATTCGGAAGAACTTCTCGTGGTCCTTTTCCTCGCCGCACCGGGTCACGCCCGGGCCGGGCTCGGAGACCCTCCCCTTGAGGCCGATGATGTCAAGGATGTCGCTGGATACACTTTTTGTTTCAGATCGGGCATCGTCGATACTCCGTGTGCCGGACGAGGGAATAGAGTCAGTGACTCCGTTTGAATCAGTCATGCTGCATCCGGTGATTGAGGTGAAAGCGAGGGACAACAGAAGTGCTGCGGTCCGCGTCTCATTCTTCAAGGTCTACGTTCCCTGTCCGGCCTACCACGACTTGGGCTTGGTTCTCGAGACTGGTGGTGCCGCTATCCCAATAGTCGCTGTGTCCATGTGTGTCCGTGGTCATCTGATTCGCCCCAAAGAGCTCGTCGCTGGGGATGAGCCATACCCCGCCGCCTACGTTGAACTGACTTCCACCGTGCCCGTAGCGGCCGACGTCCGGGACCACATCACCTTCCGCCTCCTGGTTCCAGACGTGTCCCCGGGGAACGTCCATCTCCGAGGCCGAGCCCACCTGAACCCCAGGACTGCCCGCGAACACCACGTCGTCTGCGTTGAGGTCACCCTGTCGAGCCGCGGACCCAACAAGCGTGGTGCCGTATGAATGGCCGATGACGGTGCGATGGCCCTCCGAATCGGTGGTGCGCGAGGCGTCGAGCCCGTCCAGGAATTGATTGAAGGCCGGTGCCCCGTCGTCCGCGTAGTGTTTGAACGGGGCATCTTTTACGATGCTCTGCGGGGCGTCGTATCCGAGCCATGTCAGAGTGGAGACTGATTCTCCTTCGCCAACCGCATTGGCTTCTCTCCACAGATTCGTCATGCGATCGATGTCTCCTCCGACCTTCCCCAGGTTCGAGGTCGTGCCAGGAACGTAGACGGCTGTGTGGTCAGCAGTATCCGGATTCCCTGTAGCGATGATCGCACGGCCGTTTCCCTCCGCGCTGAAACCGAGCAGGTAGGCTTCGGGCAGTCCCTCGACACCTGCGGAGTCGAAGCGGTCCTGAATCTTCTGCATTCCGTTGAGCGAACTTTCAAGGTGCTCCTTTCGCTCGCCGTACTTTCTGTGCCAGTCCATCCATTCATCGCTGTGTATCATGCCCACACGGCCACCGCCGTTGACCCACTTATTGATTGGCTCCGGCGGGATGGCCTTCAGTGCCACCTCGTACTGGCCTTGCTTCTCAGCCAGCACCATGCGGTTGGCCTCGTCACGGACATCCGCCGGCAGGCCGTCCAAGGCTCCTACCGACGCAGGCCGGACAGCGACGTAATCAGCCTGTTCCTCTGCAGTGAGGTTCTTCCACCACTTCGCGTTCTCCTGGGGGGTGCCGTCCTTGGGAGGCCCTCCAAGCGTCTCCAGATACTCTTTCGCTCCGTCTCGAACTCCATGCATATCGGCCTGCGCGTCGGACCAGTCCCGGGCAGAAACCGAGAGATCATCGTCAGCTTTGAGTGCCCTTAGCTTCGGAGCCCACTTCTCGTCGGCTTCCGTCGCCTCTTGGATAGCAGCGGCGATGCGGTCGGCGTACTCCTGGGCGCGGGCATAGTTCGGATTGGGATCGAAGTTGGCGGCCTGGCGGTTCAGGCCAGCTGCGGTTTCGTCGGTCGTGCCGTTTGCCGTTCCACCTTCGGGCTGTTCGCCGTTGGTCTTCTTGCCAGCTGACGGGTAACTGACTGTGCCATCAGGGTTTACGGTAAATTTCTCTGCCTGGGCGGCATCAACGGCTGAGTCGAGTTTCCTCTTGGCTGCAGCGAGGTCGTAGGCGAAGCCGTTGAGTGCCGTTCCGATCAAGCCGCACTCGACCTGGGTGTAGTGGAAATTCTCTGCCAGCTCGGACAATTGTTTGAGGGCTGCCCTGGCAGTCGCACCTTCGAGGGATTTCCGCATCCCAGCAGTGACTTGTTTGTCGATGTGATCCTTGGCCGTACTGGCCATGTCACTGGTCGTGCGATACCCGTCCGCTGCGTTCTCGAACTTGGACGGAGTGAGGGATCTGAGTGTCGTGTAATCCATTGTCGGAGGTCACTGTCCCTTGGCCTGGCCGCCCGTAGCCCGCGTGTCCCCGTACGCGACGGACAACTTTGAGAGCTCGGCTTCCACTGCCTCGTCGGTCTTCTGCTGATGACGGCCCATCTGTTCCAACAATTTCTGGAGGGAGCCACATCTGCGGCTCACGTCCTTGACGTAGCGCTCCCAGGAATCGTGGACGCTCTGCTGAGCTGCCGCGCTAAGACACTGAGGGCCTTGACCGAGCCCCTTCTGGCCCTCTTCCAGCTTCGCCAGCGCCTTGCTGATGTTCTCTCGCAGCGAGCCGACCCCCTCCCCAGCTTTGCTCCACGCAGCCCTACTGGACTTGAGCCCGGTCGAGCCACCGCTGTCCCAGCCATCTGCACCGCTAGGGCTTGGGTCGGCGCTCCCCCGGTCGCTCGGAGCTTGGTTGAGCTGCAGCTGTGTGGGCTGGCGGTCTGCCGCATTGGCTTTGAGCTGCTCCCATTCATCCCACGCCATACGTGGTCTCCCTCCTTGGAGTGTTTCCTCTGGCCGCCAGTGCGTCACGGTTGCCGGCTCCGCCGGATGACCTGAACGCCCGTGACAGTAGCGGTGGTTGCGCCTCAAGGGACTGAGTAGATGTACTCAGAAGGGTTGAGTAGCCAGAACGTCGCTGCGGAGGCACGGTGGTGGCATTGTGCATACTGCGACAGGCCGTGAGGGGTCTGAGGTGACGTGCGCAACTGGCATCGAGCGGCGGGTCGCGGTTCGTCCAAGTCCCCTCGGGTGGCCGATTTGCAACTGCCGCTACGTCTTGCCCAGTTGGTCGGGACACAGGGAGTGACTAGAGTGACACAGATGCACAAGTGATCACCAGCCACCGCGATCACGAGAAGGTCGGGCAGGCAGGTTACGGGGAGGGAACGTCTCGTGCTTCCTACGGACGGGTACGAGGGTACTGCGCCGTCAGCAGGCGCCGATGTCAAGCGTGGCCTGGAAGCGTTGAAGACGTTCCGGCGGCGAATCAATACTCTTCTCACGGAGTTCGAGGGCTCGGCCGCCGGTCCGTCCAACGTCGGCACGCAGAAGGTCTCCCGGGCCTCCTTCAGTGGCACCGGCAGCGCATTCCCCGAGGCCGACGGCTTGTACTCGCAGTACGACCAGGTACATGAGCGGCTGACCTCGCTCTCCAAGATGCTCGGTGACCAGATCGAGGCGATGGGGATCGCCGTGCATGGTGCGGACGTCGGCTTCGACAACCTCGAAGACGATCTGCGGCAACGCTTTTGGGCTATCCAGACCAAGGTCGACCGGGAGCAGGGAGCGGCCGGGCGTGAGCGCGGCGGCACGCCTGAGGAGCAGGGTGGCCACGGCAGCGACAAGTCCGACACCGGGTGGTCGTAGTGGGCTTCGAAGGGCACCGTCTCAATGACATGGTCGACCTGGTCGAGCAGGCCAAGCCGGGCGATCTGGAAAGTGCTGGCGAGGCGCTCCAGAAGGCGCGCGACGCGATCGCCGCAGCTGCCAGGGAGCTGGGTGGGCACATCGACCGGGTCGACTGGGAGGGCGAGGCGGGGCAGGCTTTTCGCAAATGGGGCAAGAACCTCGTCAAGGACACCCACAAGCTCTCCGACTTCGCCGAAGCTGCGAGCGTGCAAATGGCTTCGGCCGGTGCGGGCTTGGCGTCCGTACGCGGCTCCATGCCGCCGCGCGACAATCGAGCCGACCCGAAGACCGTCAAGGATATCCCCTCTCCTGCGAGAGTTGAGGGGAACGAGGAGTACGGTGCCGCCGTCAAGGCGGAGCAGCATCGGCAAGAGGCGATCAACCAGATGAACCGGTTGGCGTCGTTCTATCTGGTGTCGCAGGAGGGCATGGCCAGGCAGGAGCCGCCTACGTTTTCGGCCATGCCGAAGGTGGGGGTGCCCAGGCCGGAGCGCAGTCCGATCCTGACCGACGCCAGGGGAGGCGGCGCGTATTCCACCACAGGCGCCGCCGGAACTCATTCGGCGCTCCAGCCCTCAGCCGACACCGCGTCCACCGGCCCTGCCGGCCCTGTCGGCCCGGATGCCTCCTCGCCGTCTCGCGAGGAGGCGCAAGGCCCCGTCGTCTCTCCCGTTCGTTCTGTCGGTACGGAGATCGACAGCGTCGGTACATTGCCTCCCCAGACAGCTAACCCGGTTCCCGTCGCCCAGGCTCCGCCTTCGGGCCCAGTGACGAACGACGCGACGCCCGTTCCTCCTTTGGGGCGAAGCCGTTTCAGTCCGGTGATCAGCGGCCCCACCGCACGTACTTCTGGTCCTATGGGAGTCACGAAGAACCCGATGCCTTCGCAAGGACGAACAGGGTCGAGTGGCCCCGCGGGCCCCGGAGGGGGCCCTGGGCGTGGGCCACTAGGGCCGACTGGGCCGGGCGGTCCAACTGGCCACGGGCGGAGCGTCGGTGGTCCGGCAGGACCTGGGCAGCCACCGGTTGGGCGCAGTGCCACCGGTGGAACGCCACGGCCCCACGGAGTGCCGGGCCTAAACCCGGGCGGTCCGAATCCCACTGGCGCGGCGCGATCCCAGGGCGTAGTCGGAGGGCGTCCACAGCCGGGGCCCGTGTCCGGCCCGGCCGGTTCGAGGGCGCCGCGAGGTCCCGTCACCGGTGCTCAGGGACCACGTACCTCTTCAGCTGAGAGCGTCAGCGTCGGCCAGCGAGGGGTAGTGGGCGCGAGTCCGCAAGGTGGTGGCAGAGGCCAGACGCCTCGTCGGACCCTTGGCAGCCCTAACGGCGTCGTTGGGGCTCCGAAGGGGCGCACGGTCGCGGACGGGGGGCGCAGAAACGGGTTCACCGCTGGTGGGACCGGTCTGGCGCGCGCTTCCACGGGTAACCAGCGGCTCCCTGGCGAAGAAGGTGAGGAGGCCGCGCAGCGGCCCGACGGCTTGGCCGAGGACGAAGAAATACATCCGCCCTATGGGGCACGGCCCGTGCCGCCAGTAGTCAACTAATCGTGAGCGAGGACATGCAGGGCATGAATGCAGGGTTCAGCCGATACGGCAGGCGGCATGCGTCGTGCACGCGGAGGGCACGGGGACGGGTCGCCACCGGTGGCTCGATAGTTGGCGTACTGGCCCTCCTGTCTGTCGGGCTGGCTCCGGGCACGGTTGCTGCCGACGCCCAGCCGAAGCAGTGGTACCTGGAGGCGATGAGCTCCGATGACCTTTGGAAGGTGAGCACCGGTAAGGGGATCAAAGTTGCTGTCGTCGACTCCGGTGTTTCGATGACGCCCTCCCTCAAAGGCCGTGTTACGCCTGGAAAGGACGTAACGGGAAAGCGGGGCGGGGCGCTGGACGACTACGACAGTCATGGAACGACCATGGCGGAGCTGATCGTTGGTTCCGGCCGAAGTGGAGGGCTCAAGGGGCTGGCGCCTGGAGCGGAAGTCATCTCTTTCCGGACCTCCCTCGGCGGTGAGCAGGAAAGCGACAGTGCTGAAGCGATTCGTGCCGCCGCGGACAGCGATGCGCACATCATCAACATGTCCTTCGGCAGCGACTTCATGTACCCGGAGGAGAAGGCGGCAGTGGAGTACGCCGCTTCGAAGGGGAAGCTGATGTTCGCGGGCGTGGGAAACGACGCGGAGAAGAAGAACTTCATCGGGTACCCCGCCGCGTATCCTCAGGTCGCGGGCGTATCCGCCGCTGATCGGTCCGGCAAGGTCGCCAAGTACTCGGAGTTCGGCGCCTACGTGGATCTTGCCGCGCCGGGCCGGGACATTCCCCACTGGTGCGACGCGACATTCCGCTCGTACTGCGACAACGGCGGCGGCGGCACCAGCTCCGCCACCGCCATCGCTTCCGCCTCCGCCGCCCTCGTCTGGTCCGAGCACCCCGACTGGACCGCCAACCAGGTCCTCCGCGTCCTCATCGACACCGCGGGACGCGACTGGCCCAAGGACAAGCCCAGTGACTACCTCGGCTACGGGCTGATCCGCCCCGCTCGCAATGTCGTGAAGGGCGAGGGCAAGCCCGGCCCCGCGGACGTCGACCCGATCACGAACAAGAAAACCGCGGTTGCTGGAAGCGACAAGGACGGCACCGCTCCTTCCGCCTCCGCCTCCGCACCCGCCGCGTCCTCTTCACCGACCCCACGCAAGGGCACTTCAAGCGACGAACATGCCACGGTGGCGAAGTCCTCGGACGGCGGCGACGACTCCTCCCGGATGTGGCTCATCGGCGGAGGCCTCGCCGCTGTCGCCGTGTTCTGCGGCGGTGGTTACGCCGCGGTGCGCGCTCGGCGCAGAGCCTGAGCTCGGCAGGGAAGCAACCGATACATCCCAACGAAGGTAGAGGAAGGGAGCCCGACCGTGGCTGACGGCCAGAAGTTGAACAACCAGCAAGTGGCGCTTCTGAAGAAAGAGATCGTGGGCAAGTACGACTCGGTCCAGAAGCAGCTCAAGCGTCTCCAGGGCACGCTCGACACGATGGAGGCCAACTGGCGGGGCATCGGAGCGCACGCCTTCGACAAGAAGCAGACCGAGATCAACCAGCACATGCGAGCGATCGGCAACCTCCTGGTGGACTTCCTCGAAGGCATCAGCGGCAACGAGAAGCTCGTGGACGGCCTTGAGGACCAGGTCCAGTCGACGATGAACAGCATCGATGTCCAGTACGGCGGTAAGCAGTCGGCCATCAGCAGCTACTGAGCGCACAGCATTCGGCGCACAGCATTCAGCACACAGCATTCGGCGCAGAGCACCCAACGCACCACACCTGAGAAACGGGGCAAGCATGGCAAACGTTCACCTGGACGAACTCGCCGTCAAGTACGGCGGCCTCGACGCCATCACCACCGAACTCGGCATCCAGGCCAAGCAGCTCGAAGCCGACCTCGCCGACATCAAGCGGGCCGTGGCCAAGGTGGCCGAGGGCTGGGAGGGCGAGGCCCACACGGCGTACACCGTCAAACAGAAGGAATGGGACCAGCACGTCGAGGCCATCCACCGGGCCCTCGTGGAGATCGGCCAGAAGGTCGGCCAGGCCGGCGGCGACTACCGCGGCGGTGACCTCAAGGGCGCCAGCTACTTCCAATGAGCCCGCGCGAGTACGGGGCGAGAATGCAGGCGTAGGACATGAAGGGGTGGACGCGCGCGGGAGGCGTCCACCCCTTCACGTCGCCCGTTTCTCACTCCGCGGGAAGCCCGCCATTGCGTGCGGAAGGCTCCAGGTCGAACTCACCGTCCCGCGCCCCCAGCACAAAGGCCCGCCACTCCGCCTCCGTGTACCGCAGTACTGTCTCCGGCTCCAGAGACGACCGCATCGCCACCGCGCCCCCGGGCAGATCCGCGATCTCGACCCGCTCTTCGTGGTGCTCGGTGCCGGGAGCGCTGCGCCACTCGACGCCGGAGATGTCGAGGGCGTAGAGCTCCTCCTTCTCGCGTTCCTTGCGAGCCTTGTCCTGCGCTTCGGTGTCCTCGGTGTCCTCGGTGTCCCGTGTCTCAGCCATGGCGGAGCGGTCCCTTCACAACGTACGAAAGTGCTGTGGAGCCACACTACTTGCGGTGCTCCGCCGCTGTTCAGAGGTCGAGGAAGGCCGCCCCCGGGGTGCGGCCCGGAGCGGGAGCACACTCAGTACTCCCCGGCCACCAACCCTGTCTGCACCATCGGCTTCCCCCGCCTCCGCGACACGAAGATCCCCCGCCCGGTCGGCATCGGCCGCGGTCGTACGCCGCCCAGAAGGTCACCCTCGTCGGGGTCGCCGGCCAGGACCACCCCCTGCGCGCCCAGCTCCTTCATCCGCTGCATGAACGGCTCGTACGCCGCCCGTCCCGCGCCCGCCGTCGAGCGGGCGATGATGAAACGGACGCCCACGTCCCGGGCGAAGGGGAGCAGCTCGGTGAGGACACCCAGCGGGTTGCCGCTGGAGGTGGATACCAGGTCGTAGTCGTCGACGACCACGTACACCGTCGGGCCCTGCCACCAACTGCGCTCGCGCAGCTGTCGCGCGGTGACGTCCGCCGTCGGGGTACGCCGCTGGACCAGGTCGGCCAGCGCGGCCATGTGGTGATCCATGGCGTTGGACATGGGGATGTACTCGGCCAGGTGAGAGGCCGGGGTGGCGTCGAGGAGGGAGCGGCGGTTGTCGACCACGAAGAGCTTGCAGACGTCACCGCTGTAGCGCTCCGTCAGTCGCTTGATGAGCAGCCGCAGCAGGTTCGACTTGCCGGACTCGCTCTCACCGAAAACGAGGAAGAACGGGTCCTGCTCGAAGTCCACGAAGACCGGCTCGAGGTTGTTCTCGTCGAGGGCGAAGGAGACACCCCGTTCGGGGAACGCATGGCCCGGAGGCAGCTGTTCGGCCGGAAGCTCGCGGGGAAGCAGACGGACCGCCGGCGCGCCGGGCTCCGTCCAGTGGCGGGAGACCTCGGCGGTGAGTGCGGCCGTCGCGTCGGCGAGGTCCGTGTCGGAGGAGAGCCCATCGGCGCGGGGCACGGCCGCCATGAAGTGCTGCCGCTGCGGGGTCTGGCCCCGGCCAGGCACCCCGGCGGGGACGTTGGCCGCGACCTTGCGGTCGAACTCGGAGTCCATGGTGTCGCCGAGCCGCAGTTCGAGGCGGTTCATCAGGTGGTCCTTGAGGTTCGCGCGGACCTCCATGGAGCGTGACGCGGTGAGGATCAGGTGGACGCCGTAGCCGAGTCCGCGCGCCGCGATGTCAAGGACGGCAGGTTCCAGACCTTCGTAATCGGAACGGAAGTTGCCCCACCCGTCGATGATCAGGAAGACATCACCCCACGGCTGGTCCGTCACCGAGATCTCGCCGCGCGCCCGACGCGCTCGGAAGTCGGCGATCGACGCGATGCCCGCCGTACGGAAGTACTCCTCGCGTCGGCTCAGTACGCCGTACACCTCGGCCAGCGTGCGCCGCACCCGCTCGGGATCCAGCCGCGAGGCGACCCCTCCTACGTGGGGGAGCCCGGCCACGGACGCCATGCCGCCACCGCCGAAGTCGAGGCCGTAGAGCTGCACTTCGTACGGTGTGTGGGTGAGGGCGAAAGCCGCCATCAGGGAGCGCAGGAGGGTCGACTTGCCCGACTGGGGACCGCCGATGATCTGCATATGGCCCGCCGCGCCGGAGAAGTCGCACCACAAGGGCTCGCGACGCTGCTCGTACGGCTTGTCGACCAGGCCCAGCGGTACGACGAGGCGTCCCGCCCCCGCGTAGCCGGGCTGGGTGAGCCCGCGGCCCTCTACGGCGGTGAGCCCCGTGAGCAGCGCGTCCAGAGGCGGCGGGCTCTCCAGTGGCGGTAGCCACACCTGGTGGGCGGCGGGGCCCTGTGCCTCCAGGCGGCGCACGATGACGTCGAGCACGGTGTCGGCGAGCGCGTCAGCAGTGTCGGGAATGGCGGGGTCCGCCGAGGGACCCGGTGCGGGCATCGGCGGGGTCCCGTACCGTACCGGCACCTCGGCCGCCGTGAACAGCACCGGCCGGCGGTCCACAGGCCGCGCTCCGCCGACAGCCGCGGCCTGCGTCGAACCGGAGCGGTACACCCCGGAGACGTACGCCGCCTTGAACCGCACCATCTCGTCCGTGCCGAACGTGAGATAACCGGAGCCGGGAACGTTCGGCAGATGGTAGGCATCCGGCACCCCGAGCGCCGCGCGCGACTCGGCGGCGGAGAAGGTGCGCAGCCCGACGCGGTACGAGAGATACGTCTCCAACCCCCGCAGCCGTCCCTCCTCCAGGCGCTGTGAGGCGAGCAGCAGATGCACGCCGAGCGACCGGCCGATGCGGCCGATCTGTACGAACATGTCGATGAAATCCGGCTTGGCGGTGAGCAGTTCGCTGAACTCGTCGATCACCAGGACCAGGGAAGGGATGGACTGGAGCGGGGCGCCCGCCGCCCTCGCCTTCTCGTAGTCGTGGATGTTCGCGTAGTTGCCCGCGTCCCGCAGCAGTTCCTGGCGGCGGTTGAGCTCGCCGCGGATGGAGTCGCCCATGCGGTCGACCAGCGTCAGGTCGTCCGCCAGGTTGGTGATGACGGCGGCGACGTGCGGCATCTGCGCCATGCCCGCGAAGGTGGCGCCACCCTTGAAGTCGGCGAGTACGAAGTTCAGGGTCTCGGAGGAGTGCGTCACGGCAAGGCCGAGCACCAGGGTGCGCAGCAGCTCCGACTTTCCGGAGCCGGTGGCGCCGACGCACAGGCCGTGGGGGCCCATGCCCTCCTGCGCGGCCTCCTTGAGGTCGAGCATCACGGGACGGCCGTCCTCGCCGACACCGATCGGGACGCGCAGTCGCTCCGCCTGGGTACGCGGACGCCACGTCCTGCTGGTGTCCACCGACTCGGCGTCGCCCAGGTTCAGGAGGTCCGTGAACTCCAGGTTGGCCAGCAGAGGCTCCGCCTCGTCACCACCGGACGGGACGCGCAGCGGAGCGAGTTGGCGCGCCAGCGCCTCGGCCCCTTCGTAGGACAGCACATCGGGTGTGCCCTCGTACACCAGGCCGTGGCCCGACTCGATCCGCATCGACCCCGGATGCACCGCGAGCGACAGACCTCCGCGCCCATGGGCCAGTTCTCCTGGAACCAGCTCTACGACCGTCACGCCCTGCAGTCCCTCGGGCGAGGCCAGCGCCGACAGCGGAGGCAGCGACAGGCCGTCGAGTACGACGACGATGTGCGGCTCCTCCGGCAGCGGGTCGCCCTCGGGATGGAAGCGCGGCCGCCCCTGGAACCGGGCGGCGAGCATGCTCTCCAGTCCCGTCGGGTCGCCGGTGAAGAGACGGCGGCTGCCGGCGCCGTCCGCCGCGCCCGGCACCTGACTGTGCGGCAGCCACTTGGTCCATTCCCAGACGGGCGCCGCCGACCTGCCCGCCCCGACGGCGATCACCAGGTCCTGGGGGGAGTGAAGCGAGGCGAGGGCCGCGGTGAGCGCACGGGCCGTGCCGCGTGCCGTCTCGGGATCCCCACTGATCGTCACGTGGTAGAAGGCGCGCAGCGAGACGGCCATCGGCAGGTCTTCAAGCGTGCTGTGTGCCCCGAGGAAGCGCTGCATCGCGCCCGCGGTGAGCGGCTCGAGCTCGTCCACCGGAGCGGTCTGCGGCGGAACGAGGGGAGTGGCGAGCTCCTGCGGGCCGAGGCCGACGCGCACCTGCCCGAAGTCCTCGTCACCGGCGCGGCGCTCCCAGACCCGGCTGCCCTCGGCGACCAGCGCCCACAGTTGCTCGGGTGAGGGGTGGAGGTAGTACTGCGCGTCGCGCTGGGCCTTCGCGGTGTCCTGTGCGGCACGCCGAGTCTGCTGCAGGTACCGCAAGTAGTCGCGCCGCAGGTCCGCCAACTGCCCCTGATTTCCGCGACGGTAGCGAATGAGCATGGCCACCGACATGGCCACCGTGGAGGCGACCATGACCATGCCCATGACCTTCATGAACGGATGCGAATTGGGCATGAAGAAGAAGACCACGGAGCCACCCATGCCGAGCATGGGCAGCAACTGCATCATCGCGCCCTCTTGCTGATCCCGGGGAAGCTCGGGCGGAGGTTGCACCAGCACTTCTTCGCTGGGCACTGCCGAGGGCAGAGCCCGAGGCGGGCGCTTGACGACGATATGGCTCACTGGGCACCAAATCCCTTGCCGGGCCGCGGCGTTCCGTCCGCCGCCCCGTGTCGGGCGAACGGCGACCGTCGGGTGATCCTACTGACATACACGACGACGGTCGGGCGATAGGGTGCCGATGCGCGCGTGAACGCATGTGCATCAAGCCGCAGGACAACGTGGGCAACGAACCGGGAACCGCGGCAAGCCGGACCGGCGCCAGCGACTGAGGGGGAGCAGGCAGGTGAGCATGACGGCCTCCGCGACGGCCAGCGGAGCAGGACATTCCAGCCGCGGGACAGCTTCGGGGACCAGTGCGGGATTCGGGTTCTGCCGGGTCACCATCGTGGCGCCGGACAGCCGGATCGACGTGTCTCTGCCCGACGACGTCCCCGTCGCGGACCTCTACCCGGAGATCCTGCGGCTGTCCCGGCAAGGCCCGGCCGAGGGAGCGCCGGTCGGCTACCACCTCGTACGCCGTGACGGCAAGGTCCTGGACAGCGCCCGCTCCTTCACCGCGCAGCGCATCCTGGAGGGTGAGCTGCTCACCCTGCGCCCCTTCTCGGAGTCGCTTCCGCCGGCCGTCTTCGACGACGTGTCCGAAGCGGTCGCGGCCGCGGTGACCCGGGACCGCATGCTGTGGAACGGCGAGCTGACGCGCGGCGCCGGGCTCACCGGCACCGCGGCGCTGTCGGCCCTCCTGGCCTGCGCGGCCTGGACGGCGGCCCCTCGCCACGACATGCACGGCATCCCCGGCATCCTGGCCGCCATCGCGGGAGTCCTCCTGCTCACCCTCTCCGCCGTGCGGGCACGGATCTACGACGACCGCGCCGCGTCGGTGGCCCTCGGTCTCGGTGCGCTGCCGAACCTCGCCGTGGCGGGGTCGGGGCTGCTGGCACTGACCGAGGGGCAAGGCATCGGGCGGCTCCAGGCCCTGCTCGCCTGCACGGCGGTGCTCGTCGCTTCTACGATCCTCACCCTCGTGTCGCCGCGCGGGGACGCCCCGTTCGTCGCCTGCCTCTTCGCCTCGGCCGTGGGCCTGCTCGCGACGTTCCTCGCGACGCTGTGGCGGCTGTCTCCCGTCGAGACGGCCGCTCTGTGCGCCCCACTGGCCGTGGGAGCCCTCGCCTTCCTGCCGGGCCTGTCCATGCGGTTCGCCCGCCTCCCCATCGGATTCGAGCCGCCGCACGGCAGCCGGAGCGAGTACGGCGCGGAGCCCGCCCCGCAGGAACCCGTCGACGCCGAGCGCATCGCCGCCCAGGCCCGCCGCGGTCACGAGTTGCTCGTCGGTCTCGTCGGCGGTTGTGCCTTGCTGGCCATCGGTTCGGCAGCCGTCCTCGGCTTCTCCGATGACGTATGGGGGCAGCTACTGGCCCTCGCCACCGGCATCGCGATGCTGATGCGCGCACACCTCTTCCGCTACACCGCGCAGGTCGGCTCCGCCCTGGCCGCGGGCCTCGCGTCCCTGGTCCTGCTCGGCCTCGGCCTCTGCCTCAACCCCCCGCGGGACCTCATGCGCGACGCCCTGGCGGGCGACTCGGCCGCGCTCGACCTGCGCACCGTATGGCTCGTCGCGGCCATCGCGGCGGCGGTGGCGCTGGTCACGGCTCTCGGGCTGATCACTTCGCGCACCGGCGTGACGCCTTTCTGGGGCCGCCTCCTGGAGATCGCCGAGGCCTTCGTACTGCTGACCCTGGTGCCGCTGACCCTCGCGGTCTTCGACGTGTACGCCAGGGCCAGAGCCATGACGAGCTGACGAGCTGACGAGCCGAATGATCGCCGCATCACGTAGACAGTCGTCAGACGACAGGCCTCATACCCATGGGCCCACGGTCAGCCCCGGACGATCCCGCTTCTGTCCCCGCGGCCAGGCCCGTACAACCCGACTGGTACCCTGTCTAACGACCGTCTGTCTGCGCACCCCCGAATCCCCAGGGACCCGGACCCCAGGCCCCGCAAGGGCCCGGACCCCGGACCCGCCAAGGACCCGGACCCGCGCCCAGCGGCCCATCCCCGCCTCCCGAGTCACGGAAGCTCCCCTGAGATGTAGACCAGGGACACTCGGAGGCACTCGAAGACATCACGAGGAGTACGCGTGTCGCTCGACGCCGCTACGAAGAAGCAGATCATGACCGAGTTCGGCCAGAAGGAGGGCGACACCGGCTCCCCCGAGGTTCAGGTGGCGATGCTCTCTCGTCGTATCTCGGACCTGACCGAGCACCTCAAGACCCACAAGCACGACCACCACTCCCGTCGTGGTCTGCTGATCCTGGTCGGCCAGCGTCGCCGTCTGCTGCAGTACCTGGCCAAGAAGGACATCCAGCGCTTCCGTGCCCTGGTTGACCGCCTCGGCATCCGCCGCGGTGCGGCGGGCGCCAAGTAAGACGCCGTGAAGGGAGCGGTTCCCACTCGAAGCACTCGAAGGGGGCCGCTCCCTTTGCTGTACGTGCGCGGTGTCACCGTCGCTTTGTAGTCTGGTGACACACGCACGTCCCGTGGGTACGCAAAGAGACCCCGGGACACCGAGCACGACCCCACGAGCACGACCCACGAGGGAGAGGCGCACCTCGCCGCCGCCGGTCCTCGGTAGTGGCCCCCGGGAGACATCCCCGGGTGCTTCGATCGAAGACCGGCCCGCACACACGGCGCGCTTCTCCACACCGTCCCGGTCCACAGGACACACGGGACACCGCCCCCGGGCCACACGGGCCCCCGGGCGAGAAGACGAAACGTAGACACGTAGGAGAACAGTGGAGAACGAGACCCACTACGCCGAGGCCGTCATCGACAACGGCACTTTCGGCACCCGTACCATCCGCTTCGAGACGGGCCGTCTGGCCCGTCAGGCCGCCGGTTCCGCCGTGGCCTACCTGGACGACGACACGATGGTCCTCTCGGCCACCACCGCGTCCAAGAAGCCCAAGGACCAGCTCGACTTCTTCCCCCTGACGGTGGACGTCGAGGAGCGGCAGTACGCGGCCGGCAAGATCCCCGGTTCCTTCTTCCGCCGTGAGGGCCGCCCCTCCGAGGACGCGATCCTCACCTGCCGCCTGATCGACCGCCCGCTGCGTCCTTCTTTCAAGAAGGGCCTGCGTAACGAGATCCAGGTCGTCGAGACGATCATGGCTCTCAACCCCGACCACCTGTACGACGTGGTCGCGATCAACGCCGCCTCCTGCTCCACGCAGCTGGCCGGCCTGCCCTTCTCGGGCCCGATCGGCGGCACGCGCGTGGCGCTCATCAAGGGCCAGTGGGTCGCCTTCCCGACGCACACCGAGCTCGAGGACGCCGTCTTCGACATGGTCGTCGCCGGTCGCGTCCTCGACGACGGCGACGTCGCGATCATGATGGTCGAGGCCGAGGCCACCGAGAAGACCATCGAGCTCGTCAAGGGCGGCGCCGAGGCGCCGACCGAGGAGGTCGTGGCCGCCGGTCTCGAGGCCGCGAAGCCCTTCATCAAGGCGCTCTGCAAGGCCCAGTCGGACCTCGCAGCCAAGGCCGCCAAGCCCACCGGCGAGTTCCCGGTCTTCCTCGACTACGAGGACGACGTCCTGGAGGCCCTGACCGCCGCGGTCAAGGCCGAGCTCGCCCAGGCGCTGACGATCGCGGGCAAGCAGGAGCGCGAGAGCGAGCTGGACCGCGTCAAGGCGCTGGCCGGCGAGAAGCTGCTCCCGCAGTTCGAGGGCCGCGAGAAGGAGATCTCCGCCGCGTACCGCTCGCTGACCAAGACCCTGGTCCGTGAGCGCGTCATCAAGGAGAAGAAGCGGATCGACGGTCGCGGTGTGACCGACATCCGTACGCTCGCCGCCGAGGTCGAGGCCATCCCGCGCGTCCACGGCTCGGCGCTGTTCGAGCGTGGCGAGACCCAGATCCTGGGTGTCACGACGCTGAACATGCTCCGTATGGAGCAGCAGCTCGACACGCTGTCCCCGGTGACGCGCAAGCGCTACATGCACAACTACAACTTCCCGCCGTACTCCACCGGCGAGACGGGCCGTGTCGGCTCCCCGAAGCGCCGCGAGATCGGCCACGGCGCCCTCGCCGAGCGCGCGCTCGTGCCGGTCCTGCCGACGCGCGAGGAGTTCCCCTACGCGATCCGCCAGGTGTCCGAGGCGCTCAGCTCCAACGGCTCGACGTCCATGGGCTCCGTCTGCGCCTCCACCATGTCGCTGCTGAACGCCGGTGTGCCGCTCAAGGCCGCCGTCGCCGGTATCGCCATGGGTCTGATCTCCCAGGAGATCGACGGCGAGACGCACTACGTCACCCTCACCGACATCCTCGGTGCGGAGGACGCCTTCGGTGACATGGACTTCAAGGTCGCCGGTACGAAGCAGTTCGTCACCGCGCTCCAGCTCGACACCAAGCTCGACGGCATCCCCGCCTCGGTCCTGGCCGCCGCGCTGAAGCAGGCCCGTGACGCGCGTCTGCACATCCTCGACGTGATGAACGAGGCCATCGACGTTCCGGACGAGATGTCCCCGAACGCGCCGCGCATTATCACCGTCAAGATCCCGGTGGACAAGATCGGTGAGGTCATCGGCCCGAAGGGCAAGATGATCAACCAGATCCAGGAGGACACCGGCGCCGACATCACGATCGAGGACGACGGCACCATCTACATCGGTGCCCAGCAGGGCTCGCAGGCCGAGGCCGCCCGCGCCACGATCAACGGCATCGCCAACCCGACCATGCCGGAGGTCGGCGAGCGCTACCTGGGCACCGTCGTGAAGACGACGACCTTCGGCGCGTTCGTCTCCCTCATGCCGGGCAAGGACGGTCTGCTGCACATCTCGCAGATCCGCAAGCTCGCCGGCGGCAAGCGTGTGGAGAACGTCGAGGACGTCGTCGGCGTGGGCCAGAAGGTCCAGGTCGAGATCGCCGAGATCGACTCCCGCGGCAAGCTCTCCCTCATCCCCGTAGTCGAGGGCGAAGAGGGCGACGAGCAGGCCGCCGACCAGAAGGACGACACCGACAAGTGACGTCGCGTAGCACCACGACGACGGCCCGCACCTCCACGGAGGCGCGGG
>NZ_JBSFRK010000007.1:0-9420 GCF_053589195.1 Streptomyces sp. NPDC003379
ATCGGGGCGCGGCCGCTGACCCCGGTACCTGATACGGCCGGGGCAGACATCAAGGAGAAACACCATGCCGAAGCCTGCCAAGGGCGCCCGTCTGGGCGGCAGCGCCGCGCACGAGAAGCTTCTGCTGGCGAACCTCGCCAAGCAGCTCTTCGAGTACGGCCGCATCACCACCACCGAGGCGAAGGCCCGTCGCCTGCGTCCGTACGCGGAGCGTCTGGTCACCAAGGCGAAGAAGGGTGACCTTCACAACCGCCGCCAGGTGCTGTCCGTCATCACCGACAAGAGCATCGTGCACACGCTCTTCACGGAGATCGGCCCGCGCTACGTGAACCGCCCGGGTGGCTACACCCGTATCACCAAGATCGGTAACCGTCGTGGCGACAACGCGCCCATGGCGATCATCGAGCTGGTGGAGGCCCTGACCGTGGCCCAGGAGGCCACCGGTGAGGCCGAGGCGGCCACCAAGCGTGCCGTCAAGGAAGACGCCCTCAAGAAGGACGACGCGCCCGTCGAGGACGCGAAGCCGGTTGAGGCCGCCGAGGAGTCCAAGGACGCCTGAGGCTCTGCCTTGCTGTGAGCGGGTCCGCCCCCTGCGGGGCGGGCCCGCTTTCGCGTTGTTGAGAGGATTGCGGTGTGAGTGATGAGGTAGAGCCCGGATTCGTGCGGGTGCGTCTTGACCTTTCGTACGACGGCAAGGAGTTCTCCGGCTGGGCCAAGCAGCGGCAGGGGCAGCGGACCGTCCAGGGTGAGATCGAGGCCGCGCTGCGGACGGTGACGCGATCGCGGGAGACGTACGAGCTGACGGTCGCCGGGCGGACCGACAGCGGGGTGCACGCGCGGGGGCAGGTCGCCCATGTCGATCTGCCGGAGACCGTGTGGGAGGAGCACCGGGACAAGCTGCTGCGGCGGCTCGCGGGGCGGCTGCCGCACGATGTGCGGGTGTGGAAGGTCGCCGAGGCGCCCGTCGGCTTCAACGCCCGGTTCGCGGCCGTGTGGCGGCGGTACGCCTATCGCGTCACCGACCATCCCGGTGGCGTCGATCCGCTGCTGCGGGGGCATGTGCTGTGGCACGACTGGGAGTTGGACCTCGACGCCATGAACGCCGCCGCCGAGCGGCTGGTCGGCGAGCACGACTTCGCCGCCTACTGCAAGCGGCGTGAGGGCGCCACGACCATTCGTACGCTCCAGGAGCTGCGGTGGGAGCGGCGCGCGGACGGGGTGCTCGAAGCGACCGTGCGGGCCGACGCCTTCTGCCACAACATGGTGCGGTCGCTGGTCGGCGCCATGCTGTTCGTGGGGGACGGGCACCGGCCCGTGGAGTGGCCGGCGAAGGTGCTCGCGGCGGGCGTGCGGGACTCCGCCGTGCACGTCGTGCGGCCGCACGGGCTCACGCTGGAGGAGGTCGGCTACCCCGCCGACGAGCTGCTCGCCGCGCGCAGCAAGGAGGCGCGCAACAAGCGGACGCTGCCCGGCGCCGGGTGCTGCTGAGCCGCGCCGGGTGCCGCTGAGCCCGCGGCGGCCGGACTATTCGGGGGCCGCCGCCGCGGCGGACGCCTGGGCGCGGCCCCGCTGGTCGACGCGCTGGAAGGCGAAGCGGGCCATGGTGTCGCCGACGGCGTAGGCCTTGCGGTCGGACGTCGTGACGTCCTTGCCGCTGGGGTAGCCCGTGGTGGTGAAGTACGCGTAGCGGCCGTACGCGTGGTACGTCCCGCGGCACACCCCCGTCTGGCAGAAGCCGGGCACGCCCTTGCCGGGCAACGTGTTGACCAGGCCGTTCTTGACCTGGCTCATGACCTTCCTGGCCTCGGCCGAGGTGTCGAAGACGGCGACGCCGATGGTGACCGCGATGCCGTCCTTGACGTAGCTGGCGCGGATCAGGCGGGTGCAGTCGTTCCTGGTGAGGATGGTGCCGAGGGCGGGCTGGGTGACGGACGCGCACTTGTCGGTGCTGTCGGTCGCGCCCTTCTTGTAGACGTTCTTGCCCGAGGTGTACGTCTTGCCGGGGAAGAGGCCCTCGGGGGTGAGCGGCGCCTTGTCCTTCTTGGCGCTGGAGATGAAGTCCTTGGGGTTCGGCGGCGGCGGTGGAGTGGTCTCCTTGAACGTCGGACCCGGGTCGTCGCTCGCCCCGGGGATGTCCGCGGTCGCGGGCAGCTCGCTGGCCGGCTTGTTCGAGGCGGAGGCGTCGTCGCTGTTGGCGGAGACGACGGTGATCGCCACGGCGGCCGCGATGCCGATGGTGGCGAACGCTCCGCCGCCGATCATCAGCCATTTGCGGCGCCGGGCGCGTGCCTCGGAGGCTTCGGCGAGCGCCGCCCAGTCGGGTGTGGGTCCGCCGCCGGGTCCGCCCGTTCCGCCCGGACCCCACTGAGGTCCCCCTTGCCCAAAGCTCATGGGCCGCATCTTAGACGGGGAGTTGGGGATGTTGAGCGGCGGTCGTGTGGGGTTCCCGCCCTAGCCTGAGGCGTATGGATACGGGCAAATCGGCGGTAAAGGGTTGGTTGTTGCGGCCTGCCGGGTGGCATGTCCGGGCCGTGCTCGGTCTGGTGCTGCTCGCCGGGGCCGTCCGGGTGGGGCTGAGGGTGCCGGGCGGCGGGATGGACAACGCCATCGTGGTGCGGGCCGCCGAGGCGTGGATCCACGGGCGTTCGCCCTACGCCGACCGGCACTTCCTCTATCTGCCGGGGGCCGTGCTCGCCGCGGTGCCGCAGGCCCTGCTGCCGACCGCCGTGGCCCGCTTCCTGGTCCCCGCGGGCGTCAGCGTCGGCCTCGTCGCCGGGTGGGTGTGCGCGCTGCGGCTGTACGAGGTGTCCTGGCGCAGCCGGTTCGCGGCGTACGGCCTGCTGGGGCTCGTGCTCGGCTTCGCGCCCTTCGGGCACCTCGTCGAGCTGGGCAACTGGACGGTGGCGTCGGCCGTGGCGCTGCCACCGGCGCTGCTGCTCGTGTGCCTGGGGCGGTGGGTGGCGGCCGGGGTCGTCATCGGCGCCGCCGTCGCCGTGAAGCCGCTGCTGGCGCCCGTCGTGCTCCTCTTCGTCTTCGCCGGGCGGTGGCGGGGGCTCGGGGCGGCGATCGCGGTGCCCGCGGTGGTGTCGCTGGGGGCCGCGCTCGTGATGCCGGACCCCGCCGGGTTCTTCACACGGACGCTGCCCTTCCTGCTGCGGGGCGACGATGCCTTCGTACGTCTGTATGAGGCGTCGCCGGCGGCGGTGCTCGGGCGGCTCGGGGTGCCCCCGTCGGTGGCGGCGCTGCTCGCGGGGTCTGCGGCGGCGGCCGGCGTGTGGTGCGCGTGGCGGAGGTGGAGGAGAGGGGACGCGGGGCCTTCGAGGGGGGTGGAGTGCGCCACGATGCTGATGCTTTCGGCCTTTCTCGTCTCCCGGCCCTCGTACGACCACTACCTCCTGGTCGTCCTTCCGCTGCTGCTCGCCGGGGTGCTGACGGCGGGGGCGCCGGGGCGGAGTCCGTGGTTCTGGGTGGCGCTGGTGCCGCAGGTGCCGGGGTTCACCTGGCCGTGGCTGGAGCCGGGGACGCGGCGCGCCTTCAAGGACGCGGCGACGCTCTGTCTGCTGGCGGTCACCGTCGGGTGGGCGTGTGTGGCGGGCGGGGCCGCTGGTGGGCGTGGGGTGCGTCACGATCCGGTGCCGCGGGGGCGGCGGCCGGAGGTGGGGGCGGCGGCCCGCAGCAGGTGAGGGGCGGGGAGCCGCGCGGGGAGCCGGGCCGGGCCGTGCCCGCGGGGGTGAGCGGGGTGTGCCGGGCGCCCGGAGGCCGGTTACCCTGGAAACTCACAGGGCCGCCCGAGGCGGTGGAACCGGCTGCGCCGGTCTCCAGGCCCGCGTTTTGACCCGTACGGGGCAGCGCGGGTATTCTGCGAGTTCGTTATGTGTATTGGCTTTCTCATTCTCACGTGAGGGGCCCTTACACCGGCCCACCGGGCCGATGACCAGCGGCAGGACTCGGTTGCGTCACCGATGTCCGCCAAGGCTGTCGTACATCGTCCGTGGTGGCCATGTCAGGACCCCACCTCTGAAGAAGCGAAGGCTACGACACCGTGCGTACGTACAGCCCCAAGCCCGGCGATGTGACCCGCCAGTGGCACGTCATCGACGCCCGGGACATCGTCCTGGGCCGTCTGGCGACCACCGCTGCCACCCTGCTGCGTGGCAAGCACAAGCCGATCTACGCCCCTCACGTTGACACCGGTGACTTCGTCATCATCATCAACGCGGAGAAGGTCCACCTCTCCGGCAACAAGAAGACCCAGAAGATGGCGTACCGCCACTCCGGTTACCCGGGTGGTCTGCGTTCCGTCCGTTACGACGAGCTGCTCGCCAAGAGCCCCGAGAAGGCTGTCGAGAAGGCCGTCAAGGGCATGCTCCCCAAGAACACCCTGGGTCGTCAGATGCTCTCGAAGCTGAAGATCTACGCGGGTGACCAGCACCCGCACGGCGCTCAGCAGCCGGTCCCGTTCGAGATCACCCAGGTCGCGCAGTAGTTCCGGCCACCCCCAAAGACGTAAAGAAATCTGAGGAGAATCGTGGCCGAGACCACCGTTGAGCAGCCGGTCGAAGAGACCGAGGTTGTTGACGTCGAGCAGTACACCACCGAGTCCGAGGCGCCCGTCGAGGGCGAGTACACCTCGGAGTCGAACGCCGCGCGCTTCGGCGACCCCCAGCCGGCCGCCGGCCTGGGCCGTCGCAAGAACGCCATCGCCCGCGTCCGGATCGTCCCGGGCACCGGCAAGTGGAAGGTCAACGGGCGCACGCTCGAGGACTACTTCCCGAACAAGGTCCACCAGCAGGAAGTCAACGAGCCCTTCAAGGTGCTCGAGCTCGACAACCGCTACGACGTCATCGCCCGCATCTCGGGTGGCGGCGTCTCCGGTCAGGCCGGTGCGCTCCGTCTCGGTGTCGCCCGTGCGCTGAACGAGGCCGACGTGGACAACAACCGCGCCGCCCTGAAGAAGGCCGGTTACCTCAAGCGTGACGACCGTGCGGTCGAGCGCAAGAAGGCCGGTCTCAAGAAGGCCCGTAAGGCCCCGCAGTACAGCAAGCGCTAATCGCTGCCTGCTTGTACTTCTCGTTCGCCCCGGCGGCACACACTGTGCTGCCGGGGCGTTCGTCTATCAGGAACGAACGTTCGGAGGACAGCAGTGGGACGACTCTTCGGCACGGACGGCGTGCGTGGTGTCGCCAACGCGGATCTGACGGCCGAGCTCGCGCTCGGACTCTCCGTGGCGGCGGCGCACGTACTGGCCGAGGCGGGCACCTTTGAAGGCCATCGCGCGGTGGCGGTGGTCGGGCGTGACCCGCGCGCGTCCGGGGAGTTCCTGGAGGCCGCGGTGGTCGCGGGCCTCGCGAGCGCGGGCGTGGACGTCCTGCGCGTCGGTGTGCTGCCCACCCCGGCGGTGGCGCATCTCACCGGTGCGCTGGGCGCCGACCTCGGCGTGATGCTCTCCGCCAGCCACAACGCCATGCCCGACAACGGCATCAAGTTCTTCGCCCGCGGCGGCCACAAGCTCGCCGACGAGCTGGAGGACCGCATCGAGTCCGTGTACGAAGAGCACCGCACCGGCGCTCCCTGGCAGCGGCCCACCGGGTCCGGCGTCGGCCGGGTGAAGTCGTACGACCAGGGACTCGACCAGTACATCGCGCACCTGCTCGGCGTGCTGCCCAACCGCCTCGACGGACTGAAGATCGTCCTCGACGAGGCGCACGGCGCCGCAGCCCGCGTCTCGCCCGAGGCGTTCACGCGCGCGGGCGCCGAGGTCATCACCATCGGGGCGCAGCCGGACGGGCTGAACATCAACGACGGCTGCGGCTCCACCCATCTGGGGCTGCTCAAGGAAGCCGTCGTCGAGCACAGGGCGGACTTCGGCATCGCGCACGACGGGGACGCGGACCGCTGCCTCGCCGTGGACCACACCGGTGCCGAGATCGACGGCGACCAGATCCTCGCCGTGCTCGCCCTCGCCATGCGGGAGCACGGCTCGCTGCGGCACGACACCGTTGTCGCCACCGTCATGTCGAACCTCGGCTTCAAGCTGGCCATGGAGGCCCAGGGCCTCTCGCTGGTGCAGACCGCCGTCGGCGACCGGTACGTCCTGGAGTCGATGAAGGAGCACGGCTTCGCCCTCGGCGGCGAGCAGTCCGGGCACGTGATCGTCCTCGACCACGCGACCACCGGCGACGGCACGCTGACCGGGCTGCTGCTCGCGGCCCGCGTCGCCGAGACCGGGCGTACGCTCGCCGATCTCGCCGGCGTCATGGAGCGGCTCCCGCAGGTCCTCATCAACGTGCCGGACGTCGACAGATCGCGCGTGAAGACCTCCGCCGAGCTGTCCGCCGCCGTCGCCGACGCCGAGCGCGAGCTGGGCTCCACCGGACGGGTGCTGCTGCGCCCCTCCGGGACGGAGCCGCTGGTGCGGGTCATGGTGGAGGCCGCCGACATCGAGCAGGCCAGGTCCGTGGCCGGGCGGCTCGCCGACGTGGTGAAGTCGGCGCTGGGCTAGGGCTTGTGGTGTGACGCGGCGGTACGTTCGCGCTGCGTGGCCCAGAGAGCCTTCTGGGCCAGCAGCGTGAGCGTGCCGGCGAGGACGATGCCGAGGAGATTCAGCAGCAGCTGCTCGGTGGAGCCCCACGCCTGCTTGTACTCGTTGTAGCTGAAGGCGACCGCGGCGTTCGCCGCCGCCGGGACCGTCGTCACGGAGATCGCCACTCCGACCAGGGCGCCCGACTTCGCCGAGGTGAGGGAGAGCGTGCCCGCCGCGCCCGCGAGGACCGCCACGACGAACGAGAACCAGTCGGGGCGGTAGATGAAGTTCGTGTTCGGGCGCTCCGCCTTCAGGGCGTCGTGGGTGAACAGGTCCGTCGCGTCCATGACGTAGCTGAACCCGACCGTCACCACCATCGCCACCAGGAAGCCCACGAGCAGCGCGGTCAGCGAGCGCAGCGCCAGCTTGGGCGCCCGCCGCACCAGGGCCGTGCAGAAACCGGCCAGGGGACCGAATTCCGGTCCCACGGCCATCGCGCCCACGATCAGGATCGCGTTGTCCAGCACGACGCCGCAGGCCGCGAGCATCGTGGCGAGCGTGATGAACGCGACGTAGGTGATCGAAAGCGTCGACTCCTCGTGGGTCGCGTCGGTCAGCTGCTCCCACAGGACCGCGTCCGAGCCCTCTCCCGGCGCGTCGTGCTCCGCCTTGTCGGCGCGCTCGGAGAGGGAGAGGTCGATGTTCTCCACCGCGATCGAGCCGCACTTGTCGAGGTCCAGCGCGCGCAGAGCGCTTATCAGCTCGTCGCCCGCCTCACGGGCGACGTCGCACATGATGACGTCGCCCGCGGGGTCGCGGGCCGCGCCCGGCACCACGGCGAGGTGCGCGGTGCCGGTCGTCCCCTCGATCAGACGCAGTACGTCGTCGGTCTTGTCCGCGGGGGAGATCAGGCGCAGGTGCAGCATGTCGGCAGAGTAGTCGGGTGGGGTGCGGTGGTGCGGTGGTGCGGTGGTGCAGTGGTGCAGTGGTGCAGTGGTGCAGTGGTGCGGTGGTGCGGTGGTGGGTTCGGTGTTCAGAGCTTGCGCAGGCTCAGGCGCTGGACCTTGTGGTCGGGGCCCTTGCGGACCACCAGGGCGGCGCGGCCGCGGGTCGGGGCCACGTTCTCCAGGAGGTTGGGTTTGTTGATGGTGCGCCAGGTGGTGCGGGCGTAGTCGAGGGCCTCCTCCTCGGACACCTGCGTGTACTTGCGGAAGTACGAGGACGGGTTCTGGAAGGCCGTGTCGCGCAGCTTCTTGAAGCGGCTCAGGTACCAGCGCTCGATGTCCTCCGTGCGGGCGTCGACGTACACGCTGAAGTCGAAGTAGTCCGCGAGGCCCACACGGGTGCGGCCGTCCTTGCCGGGGAGTGCGGGCTGCAGGACGTTCAGGCCCTCGACGATGAGGATGTCGGGGCGGCGGACCGTGAGGCGCTGCCCCGGCACGATGTCGTAGATGAGGTGGGAGTAGACGGGGGCGGTGACCTCCTCCTTGCCCGCCTTGATGTCCGCCACGAAACGGGTGAGGGCGCGGCGGTCGTACGACTCGGGGAAGCCCTTGCGGGACATCAGGCCGCGGGCTTCCAGTTCCTCGGTGGGCAGGAGGAAGCCGTCGGTGGTGACGAGTTCCACGCGGGGGTGTTCCGGCCAGCGGGAGAGGAGGGCCTGGAGGAGGCGGGCGACGGTGGACTTCCCGACGGCCACGGAGCCGGCGACCCCTATGACGAAGGGGGTCCCGGACTGGGACCCCTTCTCGCCCAGGAAGGTGTTGAGGGCTCCGCGCAGGCCGTCCGTCGCGCCTACGTAGAGGTTCAGAAGTCGGGACAGCGGGAGGTAGATGTCGCGGACCTCGTCCAGGTCGATGACGTCGCCGAGGCCGCGGAGCTTCTCCACCTCCTCCGCCGTCAGGGGCAGAGGCGTCTTCTCCCGGAGAGCGCTCCACTCGTTTCGGGTGAGGTCGAGGTAGGGAGTCGCCTCCGGCTTGTGCCGGTGGGCGCTCCGCGGCGCCTTCGCAGGCGCGGAGACCGAAGAGATCACGGTCCATTGTTACGGCTGTTTGAACGGCGAGGGGGTGGGGGGCGTGGTGGGGTGTGTCACCCTGGGCCGGTGTTTTTTGCGTGATCGGGTGATTTCTGGGGTGAGCCTGTGATTATCGGGGTCGGCATCGACGTCGCGGAGATCGAGCGGTTCGGGGCGGCGCTGTCCCGGACGCCGGGTATGGCGGAACGGCTCTTCGTGGAGAGCGAGTTGCTGCTGCCGAGCGGGGAGCGGCGGGGGGTCGCGTCACTGGCGGCCCGCTTCGCGGCGAAGGAGGCGCTGGCCAAGGCGTTGGGGGCGCCGGGGGGGCTTCGGTGGACCGACGCCGAGGTGTATGTCGAGGAGAGTGGGCAGCCGCGGGTGCGGGTGCGGGGGACTGTGGCTGAGCGGGCTTCTGTGCTGGGGGTTCGGGTGTGGCATGTGTCGCTCAGTCATGATGCGGGGGTGGCTTCGGCGGTGGTGGTGGCGGAGGGGTAGGGGGTCTGGCGGGGTCTGGCCCCTGGGCCTTGGGCGGTGCCGTCTGCGCCTTCTCTCCGTCTGTGGGGCGGGGCCGCGGGGGTATGTGCGTGCTCGCCATCTTGGTGTGGGCGTTGATTTGCTGCTGGGCTAGCTGCTCCACTGTGCTCCGCTCGCACATACCCCCACGTCCCCTCGCGCGCGTTCGCGGCTGCGGGCCGTCGCGGATTTCCAGCTCCTACGCCGATCCTGCCGCGCGGGGAGTTCCCCGCCCGCCCCGTGTTCCCGTGCCTGTCCTTGCAGGGCGCGAGGTTCCTACCCTCGCCGTCGGGTGATCCCAGGTCCACCTCAGCAGCGCGGGAGTTCCCCGGCTGTCCTGTGTTCCCGTGCCTGTCCTTGCAGGGCGGGG